>JAQTMJ010000001.1 GCA_028714395.1 Candidatus Iainarchaeum sp.
GTGCTTTTTGTGGTGGATTCGCCGGGCGGAAGCGTAGTGGGTTCCCAGGAAATTTACCGTGCAGTGAAGAATCTCAGCAAGCCCAAGGTGGCCTATTTCCGCGAGACCGCGGCCTCGGGCGCATATTACCTTTCGACCGGAGCGGATTACATAATAAGCGAGCCCAGCGCGCTCACCGGGAGCATAGGAGTGATAATGACTCTCGCCGACCTCTCGGGTCTTTTTGAAAAGATAGGGTACAACATGACCGACATAATAAGCGGGGAGAGCAAGGACATGGGCTCCCCGGGCAGGCCGCTCACCGCGAAAGAGCGCACCATCCTCCAGACCCTTGTTGACGAGATTTTCCAGGACTTCAAGTCCGCGGTAATAAGTAACCGCGGCTCCAGGTTGAACATGGCGAAATTCAACGAGATTCTTGACGGACGGGTGGTGAGCGGGAAGCAGGCCAGGGAAATCGGCCTGGTGGATGCCGTGGGAAGCAAGCAGGACGCCATACTGAAGGCTGCGCAGATGGGCAACATAACCGATGCCGAGCCCCGCCTGTGCGAGATAAGCACTTCTTCCGGGAGCGGCGGGCTTTTCGGCGCCAGCTCCATGCTCGGCGGATTGTTCAGCCAGACCCAGAAGAAGGTAAGTGTTAAATATGAATGATAGGAAGGGCAGGGTCATGGGAGAAGGACCCGTCCTTGCAGTCCTTTTCCTCCTCGTGCTTCTTTTCGTCCTGGCCATGCTGGCTTACGTTTTCCGTTCCCCCGTTACCTACAATGCGGGAAATTCATCCATTCCCCTCCTTAATGCGAGCCCTGGATGTATCCCAGGAGTCAGGATGAACTGCACCAACTCCCTTGGCTGCTCAGGGCAGAAGCTGTGCGTGGAAAGCAGCTGGACTGAATGCGTGACCCGGCGGGTGTGCACTCCTGGCCAGAAGGGCGCCTGCCACGTAAATTCCTGCGAGATGGGCTATGCGACCTGCGACTCCTGCGGCGTATACGTGAACTGCACGCCGCGCTGAACCCCTCGAAGAGGGCCGCTGGTGGAGTTACCACCGGTGGGAGACGAGATGGAATCAGGTTTTTAAACGTTCGGTGCATAATTCAAAATGATGGCACGCGCATTCATATTCTCGTTAGACGCGTTTGTGGCGTTTTCCCTGATACTGGTAGTGCTTCACGCGCTCATTTTCCTTGCCGCAGTGCCTTCCAGCTATTACGGCGCGCTCATGCAGGCAAACTATCTAGCAAGGGACACCCTGCTCTCGCTCACCGTTGCCCAGGCCAACCGCGTTGCGGGGCCGGATATGGCAGCTGAACCCCCTGGAGTTTCGCTCCTGGATTACGTTATAGCTCATCCTGCTCCGGATGTAATCCAGCGCCGCGTGGGCGACCTCATCCCCATCCAATACGGCTACAGGCTGGAGATATGCAAGCCCGATATTGGCGAGGCCTCGTGCAGTGCGGTGTACGACACCGCAGCTAACCCGGATGACCCGCACAACAAAGTGTACAACAAGCTCCAGGTCTCGTCCAATTCCATCTATTTCGGCTATATCAGCGAGCGCACGGGCTACGACAACGGCTACTGCTACATAACCTGCCACGGGCGTCCGTGCCAGGACCTGTGCAAACAACCATTATCCAAATACGACACGGGCACCGCGGAACTCGGGCTTGTGAGACTCACGGTGTACAGGTGAAATGATGCGCAAATCCCGCGGCTTCTTTTTCGTGCTCATCTCCTTCATACTGATACTCTACATTTTTGTGTACCTTACCGCGTGGATAAACGCCTCGGAAATCGCGGAAAAATCGTCCTCGGAAAAGTTCAGGGCTGCGGGCATAGACGGCATAGTCTACGAGCTCAATGAGCAGAAATTCTCGGATTTCTTCAAGGGCGCGGGCTACTACGCCCTGTTCAGCATAAACAACTATTCCTCGGACTCGGCGCACACGCTGAAATACGACAAGGGCAGCAGCGACGAACTCGTTTACCTGCGGAGCGCATTCCTCTCGCTCGTGGAGCACGGCAATTCCTCATCCTCGAACTTTGATGGCGCCCCGCTTGCTTATTCATCATCCGAAGCGGACACCTACACCTTTGACGCCTGGCTCAGGAACCTGAACGCCACCCTTGCGCCGGCCGGGCTGAGAGTGACAAAATTCCAGCTCTCCAACGAGCAGTTCTACAACGGCGACACTCCGGTGACCTTCGTGGGCGCGGTTACGCTCGACCTCACCGTTGAAGATTCGCTTTCCACCATATCCATCACAAGGAATTTCACCCTCAGGCAGACCTTCAACATCAGCGGATTCCCTGACCCGATGATAAAAAGGGAGAGCGAAAAGCTGCCCCTGACCGAGACTGTGGAGAGGCAGATATACTACAACCCGGATTACGAACCTTCGGATCTCAAGCCGATTCTTGTTGACAATGAAACCGCGGGCCAGGGCTTCTTCTACGGGCCACTTATAGATGTGGATTCTGTCACCCCGACACATCCATTCGCAGGGCTGCGCGGAACCTACATACTCGTGGGCAACTACAGCGACATATACAATCTCCAGGGCCACCAGGAATTCGGCGCATACATAGTGACCAACGACCCCACTTACTCTAGTTCAGATGACTGCTCTGAAAAAAATGAGCTTAATACGTTCATTCCGCTCAATTGGTCCAAGTCCGGCGGCCATTGCATTGCAACCTGCGCCGTATCAGACCCGGACGTGTGCGCCCCGGACAAGCCGTTCGCGGTAATAAAAGACTTCCATATGAATGATTATAGCGAGTACAACGGCAGCCGCATGGCCCTCCTCATAGCCAACCACACCGTCAGCGAGGTGCAGGGCACCCCGGAGCTCAAGAACCAGCTCGTGGAAGTGTATGACATAGAGAACCTCCGCGACGCAGCAATGTGCACCTATTACATACACACCGGGCGCGCCCCATCCTATCCGCAGAGGCTGAGCAAGGACGCCCTTTCCCTCAGCAGCACTGATTACGGAATTGAAACCTTCCTTGTGGGCACCTGGGCAGGAGGCGAGGACCTTCCCCTTACCCTGTACCAGGAGTACAGCAGGGTGGACTGGGAATTCTTCAAAAAAGTCGATGGAGAGAAAATCCGGGGCATGCCCGGATGCAAAAATCCAAACATGTGCGCAGCCCCGGTGGGCAGCAACGCGCCGCTGGGCCATTTCGCCCTCAGCCCCGAATCAATAGACCTTTACGAAGTGCAGGGCATCGCCTGCGAACACGGAAAAGCGAGGTGTGATGAACCATGAGAGGCCAATCCGCACTTGAAACGCTGGTGACCGTTTCCGCGCTCCTTGTGTTTTCCGTGCCCGTGGTGCTCCTGGTGCTCTCAGCCTCGGCCCTGAGGCTCGAGGACCTGTCCGTCTTCCAGGGCCAGACCTCGGTCCAGCAGCTCTCGGACAGCATAAACGAAGTGTACCTACAGGGCAACGGCTCCTCGCGCTCCATACTCGTGCAGCTTCCCTCGAACACCCGAAACCTCACGGTTTCCGGCAATTCACTCACCCTCTACCTTTCCACCCAGAACGGCGTTTACGCCCTATCCCATCCGCTCCTTGCGAACGCCAGCGAATACATTATCTCCAGGAGCGGGCTGGTCAATATGGAGATAAGCATGGAGGGGAACACGGTGGTGATACGATGAGGAAAGCACAGGTAGCGCTCGAATTTTTCCTCTATTCCGCAGTGTTCCTGGTGATAGTGCTCGCGGCCTATTTCGCCATATCATTTGTCCAGAGCGCGGACATAGCCAACAAGGAATCCTCGTACGTGAAGTGGTTCGGCGAGACGTTTTACTCGGCCACCACCACGGCGATGGCGGGCCAGGGCGGCTTCAGGTACACCATAAAGTTCGACAAGGACATACTCGGCGCGCCCTACGACATTTATTTCCAGCCCGCGCACGGGGCGCAGGGCGGCTTTGTATACATAACCTGGAGCAGCACCAACGCCACCTATACCTATCCCATAGGAAACATGCCCATCGTAAGCGCGGACTCCTGCGTGCATGTTTCGCAAAGCGGCCAGTTGCTCACCATAACCCCTTCCAGGGGCACGCTCACATTCTACAACGACGGAACCAGGATTTTGCTCTCCCAGGGGTGTTCATGATGTTCATGCAAAGGCGCCTGAAAAAGGGGCAGTATTTCAGCTTCGACGCAATAATCGCATCCACCATATTCATAATAACGTTCGTGTCGCTCCTCACCTACTGGTTCAGCGTGAAATCCGCTCTGGACTCCAAGGACGACGACATAAGCAGGGAGGCGGCCCGCATAAGCGACGTGATGTTCACGCCCGCCTACCTCCTCAGCTCCTACGCGGACAATAGAGTGGACTCATCGGAGCTTTCCGGGCTCCCTTCGGACGAGACCGCGCTCAGGAAGGAATTCAACAGCCCCTACAAGATCTACTTAGCATTCACTTCGCAGTCCGGCTCGCAGATACTGGACCGCGGCGAGCCTCCTCCCGCGGATGCGCACAACGTGGCAAAAGTAAGAAGGATATTCGTGCTGGATGACGGAGCTAAAGACGTCCAGGCCGCCATGGACCTCTATCTGTACAATTAGTCTCACTTCGTTCGCTTCGATTAAGTCCTTTCAAACAACCCTACGATTACTGCAGGCCGATCGTTGTCATAAAATACCCTAGAACCATTCATTCTAAATCTCGGATCAACCAACGCTTTTAAGTCATCTGGCGTCCTGAGATTATATTCGAGGAAAAGTGAGGATAAAATTACCTCATCCATCATAATCCACCGCGTATCGTCTATCCTCCTTATGCACGCTTCTCTACGCTCTGGATTTTCATAGCCCAAGCGAAGAGCAGATACAAGACCCATAGCATTCGCTGTTTTCATGTCTCCCATGCAACTCAACGTATCAATGATCTCAAGGCGTCGCAAGAAAGTTTCCGTATCACAATTGACTAGAGAACAATACGAGTCTAGCCCGCAAATCTCGAATACAATAGGCTCGTAACGTTTTGCTAGGTCATACCACTTAGAGCTAGGGTTCAGTTTTGCTTCAGCCAGTATTACATCAACGATATCATAAATTTGCCGTTCACTCCTGAGATTTGCGTTTATGGGGGAATCGCTGTGGTGGCAAAGCCAGATAAAGCGATCCCCCGGCAACAGTACAGCAGCTATATTTCCGCTTGAAACTCCAACATTAGTATATTCCAAAGAAAATGGCGTAATCGCCGCAACCTTTAATCCATCTTGCTCGATCCGTGAGAACGGGATTCCCACTTCCATATCGCAGTATGTTGTTGGTACAACCGGGGCTGATTTCATCTCCGCAATGTCAAAATTAAGAACTCTTTTCTTTTCGGCGCCGGTGCTCAAGAGTCGTGCCAATTCTCCTCGCCCTCCTCCAATGACCAAAAGAACTGGCGAATCAGAAACCTGCTCGCCTACAAGTTGTACCATTAGCGGGAATTTATCAAATGGAAATACGGATGGCAATAACCGACAAATATGGTTCCACCCTTCTTTTGCTTTATGACTCTGGAGACGAATTGGACTAATGCTCATATAACTATCAATTATCACATTAATTTTATAAATGGATTGGTAGGCCAGTCTAACGTATCATAGTCGGCCCGCTTCCCTGATTATTTTCCCGAAAAGCGAGCTGTGCGTTGCTTTCTCCACGATAAACGTCACTCTTTTTCCCATCAGTGCCTTCCCGGCTTTCAGCACCACCTGCCTATACCCATCAGTTCTCCCCTTCACCTGCCCCCGGTTTCCCTTCTCAAGCACCAGCGCCTCCATCTCCCTTCCCAGAAATTTCTGCGCATTCCCATCCGCAATTTCCCTTATGAGCGCATGCATCTCCCTGGTCCTTTGCTTCGCAGTCTCGCTCTTCATCTGCTTGAGCTTTTTCGCCTCGGTCCCGGGCCTGGGCGTAAACCTGGAGAGATTCACCACATCAGGTCTCACGCGTTCAAGCAATTCCACGGTTTTAGCATAATCATCCGCGCTTTCCGTAGGATACGCTACTATCACATCAGTTGCAATAGTTATGTCGGGATAAGCAGTCCTGAACTCCTTTACCGCATTCTCAAAATCAGCAACCGTGTGCCCTCTTTTCATCTCCCTGCACACTTTCTCGCTCCCGCTCTGCACAGGGATATGGAGGAATTTGAACATCTTTCCGCTTCCGAACGCTTCAACAAGCGCAGGGCCCAGCCTTTTCACGTGCTGCGGATTTATCATCCCCAGCCTTATCCTGAAATCCCCGTCAATTTTGCACAGTTCCCTGAGCAACTTAGCCAAATCCGTTTTGATGTCCAGCCCGTAAGCACCTGTATCCATCCCGGTAAGCTGGATTTCGCGCGCCCCATTGCGCACCGCCTCCTCCACCATGCGCACAACCTCTTTAGGAGGATAGCTGAAGAACAGCGGCCTTGCAATTTTCGTCTGGCAGAACGCGCACCTGCTCACGCACCCCTCCTCAATCGGCACGCGGGCAATGGGCGCGCCCATCTCCCTTGCAATCCCGCTCTTATTCCCGAATTCGTTGAAGAACACGGGATGCCTTCCATCTAACGCGATTTCAACCGCTTCGCAAATGCGCGAGGTGGAGCCCGCGCCCACGAGCGGCGCTTCCGGGGTGATTTCCCTTATCCTCCCTGAGTTCGCAGTGAGGCATCCGGCCACCACCACCTTCTTTCCATGCGCAGCAAGCTTCTCCAGATGATTCAAAATCTTGTTCTCGGTCGCGCCCTTAACGGTGCACGTGTTCAGCACCACCACGTCCGCTTCCTCCTCGCTTTTAGCGAACGGGTAGTTCCTGAGCAGCGCTCTCATCGCATCGCTGTCGCTCTGGTTGAGCGTGCATCCCCATGTCCTGATAAAAACTGAGCTCATTCACAGCTCACTTGCTCTTCGTCACTATGTGCATCTCGTCGGGCTTCTTGGTGACGTTTCCCAGCCTAACCCCTATGAGCGTCTTCACCCCCTTGGCAGACGCGATGTCCACCAGCCTCTGGGTGATTATGCCGTCGAAAACCACGGTCTCGACTCCGGGGAGCTCCTCTATGGTCTTTATCACGTCCCTCACCGGCACCTCCCTTGCGAACACGCCGTCCTTTATGTACACCCTTGCCTTGAGCGTGTTGCTGAGCTCGTTCAAATCAGACATCAGCTCCTCGGTGCTCTTCTTCGCCACCTGGGGCCTGGGTTCATCCCTGGGCTCCTGCCGCTTGGGCTCCGGAGCTTCCTGGGGCGCAATTATCTGCTGGATGCGCTCGAAAATCGGCTTCACCGAAGGAGCAGGTGCAAACTGCCTCCTCGGCTCCTCGCGCATCTCCCGCTCCCTTCTCTGGGGCATCGGCTGCGGTTCAGGTTTCCTCTCCTCCACCTGCGTCGGCTGCTCGGCCACATACCTCCTAGTCTGGTAGGACTGCGCGAAAGGCTTGCTCTTCTGCCCGTCTATCTGGTCGAAGGGCACCTTGTTCCTGAGCACCTTTATTATCTCCTTGCGCGTGAGCTCCTCCACTTCCTTCCCCACGGGTGCGCGGGCCACGAAATCAATCTCTACTCCGCCCTGCGAGAGTTCGTTCAGTATTATGTCGCCGCCCCTGTCCCCGTCCAGGAACACCGTGACTTCCTTTCCCTTGGAAAGCTCCACAACGCTTCTCGGAACTCTCGCTCCTCCTATGGCAATCACATTAGTTATGTCATTCTTGAGCAGGTTTATCACGTCCGCCCTGCCTTCCACGAGCATTATTTCCTCCACCTTCTCTATGCTCGGGCCGCAGGCCAGCTTCTCAGGGCCGTATTCGCTCACTTCCGAGCTCTTCACCTGGTCCCGCACCATCTCGCTTATCTCCTTGCTTTCCGGTATCTCGGTGCTGAGCATGTTCTTGAGCAGGTTCTTCGCCCTCTCCACGAGCACCTTCCTCTTCTGGCTCCTCGTGTCCTCTATCTTCTGCACCCTCACCCTCCCGTCGCAGGGCCCTATCCTGTCCACAATCTCGAGCGACGCCGCAATTATGGAAGTTTCAACCATGTCCAGGCTGCTGGGCACCTTCACCATCCCGTAGGTTTTTCCGCCGCGGCTGTTTAAGTCCACGTCTATCCTTCCTATCCTTCCGTTCTTCTGCAGCTCCCTCAGGTCCAGATCGTCCCCTAGCAAACCCTCGGTTTGGCCGAATATTGCGCCCACCACGTCCGGCTTGTCCACCAACCCATCCACTTCTATTTCCGAATAAATCAGATACTTGACCGTATCAATGTATGTCTTACCCATCTTTTTCACCTTTCATTTTTTTGTATTTCGAGCAGCCCGGAAAACACTTCCCCGGTTTCCCCCTCTATCTCGAGGACCTTGTTCCTGGAGGTGCGCCCTCTCACCAGCGCCACCTTCCTTCCCAGCCTTTTCCCGAGCTCCTTCACGAGCCTCAGGTTGGCTTCGTTGCCCTCGGCTTTGGCCGGCACGCGTATTTTCGCAATCCCATTTTCCATGGAAATTGAAAATTTTTTCGCGTTCGGTATTACCTTTGCTTCGAGCCTCATTTTACCATCCAGGCAGCGGAAAGGCTGCCCATGGAGTCCAGAGAGAATAAGTAGGAGAGCTGTGCACTGTTGACCGGTCCTTCAAAGCTTGAAGCTCAGGGGGCCATCCGTGCACAGCGTTAGCGTTATCTTGCCAATGCCCTCTCTTCTATCAGGTCTATAACCGAAGGCAGAAGCCTTGCGATGTCACCCTCGCTCAGTATCCCGATCAGCTCCTTGCCGTTGTTCACGACCGGGAGCCTCTTTATCTTGTTTCCCTTCATGGCCCGCGCCGCCTCCTCGAGGCTGGCCGTGGGCTTTATTACCCTGAGCGGCTTAGACATCGCATCGTCCACCGTGACTTTCTTAGGGTCCTTCCCAGCGGCTATGACCTTGTGCACTATATCGCGCTCGGTTATTATCCCGAGGGCTTTCTTTCCCTCCACAACAACTATGGAGCCGATATTGCACCTTTTCATCATCCTGGCCGCATCGGTCAGTGGACTTCCAGTAGCGATTACTATAACGTTTTTAGTCATTACGTCTCCTACTCTCAATTCTGAACTCATAGTTTATTTGTGGCGAATAGGATTTATAAATCTGCCCTATAACCCGGCATTGCTATGCAAAGAATGAGACGGACGAAAAGCTTAGATGTTGCTAAAAATAGCAGAACAAGTAATTAAAAACGTTCCCCTGCAATATCTAGTAATGGTGGTTTCATGAAATTTACCTTCAAATCCCCAAATTTTGCCCTCAGGTCCATGGAATTGCAAAAAAGGGTGTCTGCCGCAGAAAAGGTTGTAAAAGGAATTCTTCCCCCCGGGTTTGGTATTCAAATTGAACCGATGTTCGAGAAACAAACACCTGTTGATGCCAAAAGATTCCGCTGCGCATATTCGCCCACACCCATAGAGAAGTTTCCTGGCTTGCCGAAACGGATTCACGATGGCCCTTTGTATGCCCGATTGAATATCAATTTCGCAACCGCAACTACCGCACCCCTAGTACAGGTTCTTGTTCCTCAGATCGGAAAACCTGAAATCAGGTACGCAGCCTATAAGGATAAGTTCTTGGCAGAAGAGGTGGCTGCGGCCCTTAGAAGGGCCGGACTGTTTCTAGTTAAGCTGAAAATACAGTTAGGTTTGGAACCATCCAAATACGGGGAAATCCGCCATAGGTAAAATCCGCACTCCAAGAAATTCTATTTTGGGATATGCGTTTATATGCACTACCCTACATTTAGCCTCTGGATTCAATGCTCACAATAAACACTGACGGCGCCTGCTTCTCGAATCCAGGCCCCATGGGCATAGGCGTAGTAATAATAAAAAAGGGCAAGATCATCGGCCAGATAAGCGAATTCCTCGGGAAAGGCACCAACAACATCGCCGAGTACACAGCGGTGCTCAAGGCGCTCGAATTTGCGAAAAAGCTCGGGGAAACCGAAGTGGAAATAAGGAGCGACAGCCAGCTTCTTGTAAAGCAGCTGAAAGGGGAATACAAGCTAAAAGCACCGCACCTGCGCGAGCTCAAGCACAAAATCCTGGAAGCCGCGAAAGGGATGGATTTAAATTTCAAATGGGTTCCGCGCGAGCAGAACGGTCTTGCGGACAAGCTTTCCAAGGATGCGATAGTGAATAAAATTTAAGAAATACGGTCCCCGTTCATTCCCGTGATTCCGTTCAATACGAATCCTTTAGGTATGTCCCATCCTTCATCCTGCCTGCCGAATTCCCTGTCCATGAGTTTCTTGAATTTTGCAAGGAATTCGGAAAAATCCTGGAATTCAATTTCCTTAAGTTTCCTGAATACGCGCTTGAGCTTTCCCTTGGTTTCTTTATCCAGCCCGCTTTCCATGCCTGAGCACCTGAAAAAATCCCGTTCATTCATCACGAATATCAGCTTCCCGTTTCCCAAGAGGCTAAATTTTCTATCCATATTATCCGCATTCTCTATTTCACGCAGGCTTCCGTCGCATACGAACGCGGTTATATTGAACGTCTTTCCGGACCTATCGTAATACGCCTTTATCCAGGGAGCGAGCAGGTTGGGGAGAGAATCGGTTGCCTCTTCAATGCCCATGCCGGAACGGCTCATCGCGCTCGGATTCCTCACTCCGAGTATGGGATTTGGAGCTTCGCTTACCTTTACTGGGAGCCCAAAATAGAGTTGAATGAAGATAGCTGCAATATCCCCAACAGCTTTATCGTTCCCCTCTCCAAGCATGCAGGGAAGCGCATGCGTAAGTTCATGAAGCCCTATCTCTACGCTTGAAGCGAAAATCGTTGCCCAGTCTGCCTTTGATCCGTCGGGCTGAAGTTCCTTATCCGGATCGGGGTCGTAAACCATCTTGCCTTTGTAAACATTCCAGAGAAAGTAGTAGGGGTACTTCATAAACTCATAGCGGAACCCTCCTCCGTTGTTGGAAAAATCTATGTCAGGCAGCTTTGTTATGCCCCTTGCTTCGGGTACTTTGCTGCACATATACATCCCGCCCATCCAGATTCCTATTGCCACAAGCGCTTCCTCAGCCCTCCAGAAAGCGCCCGGAGTTATCCTTCCATCCGCTAATGCATTGTTGAGCCTGTCAGTTATCCATCCATCGTTTTTTTCAAGCCATTCGGCAAACCTTTCAGCTTTGCTGTTTTCGTTCCCTGCATAGTACTGCCTTAAAAGCGGCGCAAAAATTGCCGCAGCGGAATCAAACTTCATATCCTTGGGATTCGCAAGTTTTTCAGAAAATGATTTTTTCCAGTCTTTTTGCATGCTGTTTGAAGCACTATTCTCAATAAGCGGCTCTATTTTTGTAATCTGGGCCGGAACGGATGCAGTAAGCACTTCCTTTGGAATCTGGACTGGTTTTGGAATCTGGGCCGGAGCAGATCCAGTAAACATAATAGTGGAGAGCAGTACTCTGGGCGCTATTCCTTGTAGTATCCGTCCAACTTGCATGGCAACCAACATACACCTTATATCATTATTTAAAACATAAGAGTATATAAAGTGGGCGGTTTCGGCCTCATTCTGACTGTTGTGATAGCCACCCATTTTCTATGGGTTTTTTATACTCGAAGAAACGCAGGGCAGAATTTTTCCTAAAATAAAATTATGTGCTATACTCCACCGATAAGTTTGCGAGCTTCATTAATATAGGTTGCAGCTTCCCTATATTTTGCCCTCCATACGTCTTCTTGCCTAGCTTTTTCTGCAGCTAATCTAGCTTTTTCTGCAGGTGACTCAGTTTTTTCTGCAGCTAATCCAGCTTTTTCTGCAGCTGCTTTAGCCTCTTGTGCAGTGTTTAGACGATTTGTTGCCGTAGCCAATTGTGATCCAGCGTTTTTTTTGCTGCTACCTGATTTGATTCTGTTTTCAAGGTTGTTTATGTCTCTTCTAAGCGCTTCGATATTATAATTTTTCCCCTCTCCCATAGACTTTTTCTTTTCTTCATCACTTATTACTCTTGCTTTAGGCGGAGATGCATAAGCCAGTCCCTGCGGGTCCCTTTTCGGAACAGTCCTTTGAAGCGAAGCTATTCCTGTGGATGGATTTTTTTGGATGCCCCATGCTGTTCTTGCTGCATTTTCTATGGCTTCCTTTTGTGATATGGAAAGCAAGAATGTGAATTTTGACATTGCTATTTCCCTGAACAAGTCCACCTGTTTTTCAGTGAACTTGTAACTGTTCCATTTGCTAGCGAATTCGGCGTAGCAGTCCTTTTTGAAAGTCTCCTGGTTCATCGAAGGCTTTTTATCCAGGAACATATCGTATACTTTTCCAAACGCTTTTTCTGTCGCTTCCCTTGCCATCAGCATCTGCTCTTCTGAAGTGTAAACTTTGGGCGTAAATAAATCTACGGGCTGCTTGAAAATCTGCCCTCCTTTTTGGTCTGCCATTCAATCACCTTTCATAACAATTTCTCCAGTTAGCTTTATATTTCTTATTCGTTATTCTAAATTTGCTATTTTTGCCAGAAAGGTGTTCAAATGAGAAAATACAGCGACCTCAAGCTGAAAGGGAAGGTGGTGTTCAAGCGCATAGACATCAATTCCCCCATAGAAGGCGGAAAGGTGCAGCCCAACCCGCGCATACTCGCGCACGCAAGAAGCATCGCAGAGTTGCGCGACGCAGGCGCGAAAGTGGTTCTTCTCGCGCACCAGGGGCGCGCGGGGGAAGAGGATTTCACTTCCCTGGAGCAGCACGCGAAGCTGCTTGAAAAAGAGCTAGGAACCCCTGTTTACTACGTGGAAGATGTGGCCGGGGAAAAGGCCCAGAAAGCCATAACCCTGCTGAAAAACGGCGAGGTTTTGCTGCTCAACAACGTGCGCATCCTTCCTGACGAAACCAAGTCCGGCGCAGAAAGCCCGGAAGTGGTGCGTGCGTTAGCCCCACTGGGCCATTACTTCATCCTTGATTCGCTTTCCGTTGCGCACCGCTCCCATGCAAGCGTTGTGGGTTTCACCAATCACATGCCCAGCGCAGCCGGAAAGGTGCTCAGCGACGAGCTGGAAGCCCTGAAAAAGATGGACGGCGCGAAGAACATCACGTTCTTCTTCGGCGGCTCAAAAGTGGCGGATTCGTTCAGGGTGATGGAGCGCTGGCTCGCGAGCGGAAGGGTTAAGAAAATACTTTTGGGCGGCGCCCTCTCGGTTCTCTTCATCTACGCGAAAGGATGCAAGATAGGCGAATCCCTTGATTATTTGGTGAAAACGGATTTAGTAAAGCACGCCGGAGGCGCGAAAAGGATGCTGGAGAAATACCCGGGCAAGATAGAAATTCCGGTTGATGTGGGATTGAACATCATGGGCAAGCGCGTGGACGCCAATGTAAATGAAATAGACCGCGGCATGATATTCGACATAGGGGAAAAAACCCTCCTAAAATACAAGGAGATAATATTCGATTCGGATTTCATCTTCGTGAACGGCCCTGCAGGCGTTTACGAGCAGAAGGAGTTCGAGTTCGGCACAAGGCACGTCCTTGAAGCAATTTCCCGCGCCCCGGGATTCTCTTTGGTCGGAGGAGGGCACACCATAACCGCGATAGAAAAATTCAAAATCCCGAAGGAGAAATTCGGCTACATCTCGCTTTCCGGAAAAGCTCTGGTTGAATACCTGAGCGGCAACGAGCTCCCGGGGCTGAAGGGGCTCAAGGACAACGTCGGCAAATTCCCGCTCTGAGCCGCGAAAGCACCAGAAATTTTCGCAAAAATTTTTGGGCATTTGTAAATTGTGCCTATTCGCATGGGGCGGTTTACAAATACAAATATAAAGATTCCCGTCGTTGCTCTATTCCATGCGCAGAGGATATTTCATCATCCTATTCGTAGTTTTCCTGCTTGCCGCGTTCCTCGTGATGGGCTGGGACTCCCTTCTGCTTCTCTATTACGGGTTCAGGAGCTTCCTGCGCATGATTGCCGCATACGCGCTTTCAGTGATTTTCTCCGTCACCCTTGCGCTCCTGATAACCCACAACAAAAGGCTCTCCGCATTCCTTTTCCCCGTTTTGGACGTGCTCCAGTCCGTGCCCATCCTGGGCTTCCTCCCTTTCGCAATCCTCTTCTTCGTGCACGTTTTCCCCGGCGGCCTGCTGGGCCAGGAATTCTCGTCCATATTCCTGATATTCACCGGCATGGCCTGGGCCATAGCATTTTCCATAGTGGAGAGCGCATCCTACATAACCAACGACATGCGCGACCTCGCGAAGCTCCTCAACCTCCGGGGCTTCCGCTACCTCACCAACATCGTTTTCCCCATCTCGCTCCCGCAGTTCGTGTCCAGCTCCATGACCGGCTGGGGCGGGGGCTGGTACTTCCTCGTTGCGAGCGAATACATCACTCTCGGCACAGAGAACATCATGCTGCCGGGCCTGGGCTCGTTCATCGCGAAATCCGCGTTCTCCTACAACCTCCTCTGGTCCCTGTTCGGGCTCCTGATGCTCGCGTTCATAGTCATAGGAATCAACCTCTACGTGTGGCAGCCCCTGCTCAAGAAGAGCCGGGGCACCCTGGAGAAAGCCGACAGCAGCTTCATAGTGGAATCCATGGAATGGATGTACGCGCAGTTCAGCTCGTTCGGCGAGCGCTTCCAGTCCAGGTCCGAGAAAATAATGGACTACTTCTCGATAAACCCGGAAAATTCCTGGAAGAAGAACGAAACCCTCTCCACCGCATCCTATTTCATCATGGCCTGCATACTCGCGCTTTTCCTCTACCTGCTTTTCTTCAGGCTTCCCAATTACCTGGACAACCTGCTCATATTCCGCTACATGCTCTCCTCGCTCGGGCGCATAGCCATAGGTTACGTGATAGCGCTGGTGTGGACCGCTGCGATAGCCATTTTCCTTGCCAGGAACAAAAGGGCGATGGCAATCCTGATGCCCCTCTTCGATTTGGGCCAGTCCATACCCGCGATTTCAGTATTCCCCATAGTGGTGGTGCTGGTGGTCCAGACGCTCGGCGGCCAGCTGGGCCTCAACGTCGCGTCCATCCTGCTCCTGCTCACGGGCATGCAGTGGTATTTCGTTTTCAACCTCGTCCGCGCCGTGCAGACCATACCCGAGGAAATATCCGATTTGTCCAGCCTCCTCAGATTGGATACGCTGCAGAAGCTCAGGAACATAATGATTCCTGCGATACTTCCGGCCATATTCATAGCCAGCGTGGAATCCATAGGGGGCGGATGGAACGCCTCCATAGTCAGCGAGTACATAACAGGCCCGGGCGGAAAAGTTTTTGAGATGGAGGGCCTCGGCTTCCTCCTGTCCTCATCGGCAGCGAACGCGAACATGGACGGGATTCTGCTCGCCGTTTCAGGCATAACCCTTATAGTGCTGTCCCTCAATTACTTCATCTGGAAGCCGCTCATAAGAGGCAGCGACAGGTACAGGTTCTAGGTGCGAGAATGGAACTGATGCTCAAGAACGTTTCGAAAAAATACGAAAGCGAAGGCAAGGAAATACCGGCAGTAGAGGACATAAACCTGAAGCTGACCCGCAGGGAATCCATCGCGCTGGTGGGCCCCTCGGGCTGCGGAAAAACCACCATAATAAGGATGATTGCAGGGCTGGAGAAGCCCAGCGCAGGGGAAATCTTCTTCCACGGCAGGCCGCTCACCGGCCCTGACCCGAAGATAATGATGGTGTTCCAGAGCTTCGCGCTCCTTCCCTGGAAAACGGTGCACGAGAACATAGAGCTTTCCCTTTTGGACCTCCCGCCCGGGAAACGCAGGGAGCTGGTGGACAAGTACGTGGACCTCATAGGGCTCCAGGGCTTCGCGCGCAACTACCCCAGGGACCTGAGCGGCGGCATGAAGCAGCGCGTCGGGGTAGCGAGGGCGCTCTGCCGCGAGCCCGACATTTTGATCCTGGACGAGGCGTTCGCCTCGCTGGATTCCCTGACCAGCAGGAACCTGCAGAGCGAAATCCTGCGCTACTACCAGAACAAGAAAATGAAGCCCGACGTTCTGTTGCTCATAACCCACAGCGTTCCCGAAGCCGTTTATATAGCCGACCGGGTGATAGTGATGAGCCAGCGGCCCGGCCACATAAAGGCGGACCTGCGCATAGACCTGGACAAGCCCAAGGACATGCGCGCCCGAAAGTTCCAGGACTACGTGGACGAGATAACTTCCCTGATAACATGAATCATCCAATGGGAATCTCAAAAACCGGATTTCAGACGCGCTTTTGCGGAACTGAGAAAGTGCTCTCCCTGCTGTTGTACTCGAATACCCCGGCGTAGGTCCCCCAGCCCACGAACAGCTTGTGGAATTTTTCCCTGTCCGCTATGGGGTATCTCTCGCTTATCTTAGTTATCACTTCGCCTTCCCTCACGTATTCAGTTCCCTTGAGCATGCCCACCGCGGTCCTGAACGGCTCTATCTCCGAAATCCTCTTCCGCAGTATCCTCTTCTTGTCGTCCACGGTCCCGAGGCTCACCGCCTCCCCGTAAATGGTGAGCATGGTCATGCCGTCCTTCACCTTCATCAGCCCGAACAGCTCGCCCATGTCTATGGCGCTGCCCAGCTCGTCCATGTCCATCTTAAGCTCTTCGCTCAGGAAGGACACCTTGGCGCTCCCCCCGTAGGAATACAGCACCTCCACCAGGCCCAGCACCCGTCCCACGCTGGCGTCGGGAAGCGGCATTATCTTGTGTTTAGCCATCAGAATCCAAAAACCAATTCGGATTGAATATTTATAAGCTTTAATAACAAATTTCTCTCTGCTCCAAAATCACAAAAACCAACTTACAAGAACTTTTATAAATTAAAGTCAAGATAATGATATGGATTCCAATGGCTGGAGGAAAACTCAGTTCAAAAAAAGGACCGCTGCTGGTCATAGAGATAACTGCGCCTGGCCCCACTACGCGCTTCGCCAGCGTATTGCATAAGAATGAAAAAGGAATAGCGCATTACCGGGTTCCCGTAAATAAAAAACACCCGTGCCTGGTTTCCGAAGGGGATGAACTGCCTGCAGTCCCGAATGGCTGGAAGCTCCTTCCAGAAATACAGGTTGTGGAGTTAATCCCAAGCTCTTCCAGCGAATGGTTCATCAGGGTGTGGCCCACTGGCGGCAACGGCAAATCGGAGTTTTACTGCTGCACAGGCCCCTGCAATGTTCGCGAAGGAGACCGATTGCATTCAATTCCAAAAGACTGGAAACCCCTTCCACTGGCTAACGAGGAAAAAACCAGCAACAAACTGTTCTCGGATTACCTTAGCCTGGGGGGTTCGCTTTCAGAGATCGATTTCGGGCGGGCGTATTCCGCCTTCTGGTCATCCAGGGATTGCGATGTTGCGCGTGAATTGCTGCTGGCATCCCCGGGGGAAAAGGAGCCCATAACCAGACCCGTACTTGAGGCCGCTGCAAGGATTGTCGCAACTGAGATGTTCAGTCCGTTTACTATCCACAAAAACCCGGAAAAAAGCGCCTGGCTCCTGAAAGAAGCGCGCATTTTTGCCGCCCTGCTGGGGCAAGAGGGGAGCGAGCCTCAGATGGGGGAAGCCGCACGGTTTGAGAAAACCGTGATGTAAATTCAGAACTCAAGGTCCCAATCATCGCCATTCGCATGGCTCAGAAAATCTGGTTCTCATCAATGATGGAATAAGGAATGGAACAAATAAAAAACAAATAGAAAAACTAAAGGTTTATCTTGAGCCCGAGCTCCTTCTTGAGCTCCCTGTAGCGGTTCCTTATGGTAACTTCGGTTACCCCGGCAACGTCCGCAACCTCCTTCTGGGTCCTCTTCTCGCCGTGCATCGCGCTCGCTATGTACAGCGCGGCCGCGGCAACGCCGGTGGGCCCCCTTCCTGAAATGAGCCCCTTCTTAACGGATTTCTTTATGAGCTTCACCGCCTCCTCCTGCACCGGCGGCCCGAGCTTCAGGGCAGCGGCGAATTTGGGCACGTATTCCGCAGGGTCGGTGAGCGGCACGTCCATGTTCATCTCCACTTTTATGAACCTATACGCTCTTCCGATTTCCTTCTTCTCTATCCCGGAAGCCTTGGCAATCTCGTCCAGAGTCCTCGGGATTCCATGCATCCTGCATATCGCGTATATGACTGCCGATACGACGCTCTCAATGAGCCTGCCCCTTATGAGCTCCTCCTTCACCACCTTCCTGTAAAGCAGCGCGGCGCTCTCCTTTATGTTCTCGGGCAACCCAAGGGATGAAGCCACCCGGTCCAGCTCGGCAAGCGCGATTGCGAGGTTCCTTTCCATGGAAGTGGCTATGCTAACTCTCTTGTGCCACTTCCTCATCCTGTACAGCTGGGCCTGCTTCTTCGGCGATATCCTCACTCCTCTTATGTCCCTGTTGTACTGGTCTATCTCCGTGACAAGGCCCTTGTTCGGCCTCATGAACTTCACCGGCGCCCCTCCCCTGGCCCTCTTCTCCTTCTGCTCCGCGTCGAAGGCCCTCCACTCGGGCCCGAAATCCACGATGTTCTCGCTTATTATCAGGCCGCAGCTTGCGCAGATTATCTCCCCTTTCTCGTAATCCTTTATCAGCTTCTTCCCACCGCATTCCGGGCATTTGTTCTCAGCCATTTTATCTCCCTCGTTTTGTTTTCGCACCAGCGCGAAGCGCTGGGAATTAGAATAAGCTTTTTAAATTTTTCCATAATGCGTATGGTATTTTGAAGCATAGGGGTTTATATATGTTTCGACCAGCCGCGCCCCCATAAAAAAGAATAATAACCATCGCTCCCACTTACCTCCGTGGTGGGATGAACTCCTTCGAGCGAATATTCTACTGGCTGTTCGTGGGTTCCAAGGGCGGAAGGAACCGGGCCCGGATACTCCTGAGGCTGATGAAGGAGCCGCTCAATTCCAACAAGCTCTCGGAGGCGCTCAGGCTGGACTACAAGACCATCCAGCACCACCTGGACCTGCTGGAGGAGAACGGAGTGATAGAATGGAGCGGAAAGAAATACGGAAAGGTGTATTTTCCCAGCATGGAATTCGAGAGCAACAAAAAAACCCTCCTTCCCCTGGTAAAAAAGGTGATTGAAGATGAACAATGACCTGAAGGCTGCGCTGCTCACATTGGCGATATTCCTGGGCGCGGCGCTCATGCTCTACGTGGGCTACCACACGGTGCCCTTCGACAACCTGAAGGTGCAGTTCCAGCTCAGGCTGGTTACCGACGTTCTCACCCTGGTGGATCTCGTGCTCATAGCGTTCCTGCTCGTCTCCTACTCCAAGTCCTACCTGAAACTCAAGTCAGAGTTCACGCTGGGCCTGGTGCTGTTCCTCGCATGCATGCTCCTGTTCGTGATGAGCTCCAGCCACACCATGCTGGAGTTCCTGGGCTTCTTCTCGGGCAATAACGAG
>JAQTMJ010000002.1 GCA_028714395.1 Candidatus Iainarchaeum sp.
CGCCTGGTCTCGCCGCTCAGCAAGAAGCATCCGCACTTCAAGGCAAGGGATTTGCACGGCACCCACTGGGGCAAGATATGCCCGAACGAAACTCCCGAAGGACCGAGCTGCTCGCTGGTTAAGAACCTCTCCATAATGGCCGAGGTTTCCACAGGGGCAGACGAGTCCGAGATAGGCGCGGTGCTCAAGAGCTTCGGAGTGAAGGAAAGGTGATTGCCATGGCAAAACCCAAGAAACCCGCAAAGGTTTACGTGAACGGCAAGTTCGCAGGCGAATACGACAAGCCCGAGGATTTGGTGAAAAGGCTGAGGGAAAAGAGAAGGACCAACGAGCTCAACTATCAGACTAATGTGTATTACAACAGGAAGACCAGGGAGGTTTTCATAAACACGGACAGCGGCAGGGTGAGGAAGCCCTACATAGTCGTGGAGGCAGGGAAGTCCCGCCTTACCCCTGAAATACTGGAAAAAGCGAAGAGCGGAATGCTCACCTGGCAGCACCTCATAAAGATGGGTGTGGTCGAGTACCTGGATGCGGAGGAGGAGGAGAACACCTATGTGGCGCTCGACGAAGCGGGCATAACTGAAAGGCACACCCACCTTGAGCTGGACCCGGCGACCATCTTCGGCATAACCACGAGCATGCTCCCTTACGTGGAGCACAACTCGTCCCCGAGAATCACCATGGCGTGCGCCATGGCGAAGCAGAGCCTCGGGCTCTATGCGTCCAACTACCTGAACAGGTACGACACGAAAGCATACGCGATGTACATACCCCAGCAGCCGCTGGTGCAAACTTCCGCCTACAGGGTTTTGGGGATGAAGAACACGCCCGCAGGCCAGAACTTTGTTGTCGCATTGACTTCCTACAAGGGATACAACATGGCCGATGCGCTGGTCGTGAACCGCTCTTCAATAGACCGCGGCCTGGGCCGCGTGGTCATGCTCAAAACCTACGAGACCGAGGAAAGGCAATACCCCGGAGGCCAGAAGGACAAGATAGAGGTTCCGGACCCGAGCGTGGTGGGCTACAGGGGCGAGGAAGCATATGCGAAGCTCGGCGAGGACGGCGTGGTAACCCCTGAAACAGAAGTTGATGATAGGGACGTGCTGGTTGGAAAAACCTCGCCCCCGAGGTTCCTGGAGGAGCTTTCTGTGTTCGGGGCCGTGGAGGAGAAGAAGAGGGAAAGCTCGCTTGCGCTCAAGGCAAGGGAACACGGCGTGGTTGACAGCGTGCTCGTGACCGAGGGCCCGAGCGGCAACAGGCTTGTGAAGGTGCGCGTGCGCTCGGTGAAAGTCCCGGAGCTCGGGGACAAGTTCGCCTCGCGGCACGGCCAGAAGGGAGTGATAGGGCTTCTTGTTCCGCAGGAGGACATGCCATTCACCAAGGACGGCATAGTTCCTGACCTGATTGTGAATCCGCATGCAATACCTTCGAGGATGACCGCAGGGCACCTGCTGGAAACCCTGGGCGGAAAAGCATCCTCGCTGAGCGGAGCGTTCATGGACGGGACCTCGTTCAGCGGCAACACCGAAGAGGACTACGTGAAAATACTGAAGGAGCGCGGATTCGACGAATCCGGCGAGGAAATTCTCTACGACGGGATTACAGGCGAGCAAATAAAGTCCAGGATATTCATAGGGGTGGTGTATTACCAGAGGCTCCACCACCTTGTTTCCAACAAGATGCACATGAGGAGCAGGGGCCCCATACAGCTGCTCACCCACCAGCCCACCGAAGGAAGGGCAAGGGAAGGCGGCCTGAGGTTCGGGGAAATGGAAAGGGACTGCCTCATAGGCTACGGCGCGAGCATGCTCATAAAGGAGCGGCTGCTGGACGAGAGCGACAAGACAGTGCAGCTGGTGTGCACCGAGTGCGGCGCGGTCGCGAATCACGATTTCATAAAGCACAAGGACATCTGCCCGGTGTGCGGGAGCGAGAGCGTGGAGCCCATCGAGATGAGCTACGCGTTCAAGCTGCTGCTGGACGAGATAAAGTCTCTCTACATATTCCCGCGGCTGGTGCTCAGGGACAAGGCATAAGGGTGTTCATATGGTCCAGGAAGTCAGGAAAGTAATAGAAAGGATAAAGTTCTCCATGTTTTCGCCGGAGATGGTGCGCAGGATGAGCGCTGCGAAAATCACGGTGCCCGACACCTACGATGATGACGGATACCCCATAGACGGGGGCCTTGTGGACATAAGGCTGGGCGTCGTGGACCCAGGGCTCAGGTGCAAGACCTGCGGCGGAAGGGCCAAGGAATGCCCGGGGCACATAGGCCACATAGAGCTGGTGAGGCCGGTTGTGCACGTGGAATACGGAAAGCACATCTATGCGATGCTCAAGGCCATCTGCCCGTCGTGCAAGAAGCTCAACGCGGACAAGCCGCTCCATGCGCTGGTGGAGAAGGTCGAGGAGGAAGCTCCGAAGGAAATTGCAGTAGGCGAAGCCAAGAGCGCTCCCGAAGCCGTTGCAAAAGAAGTTCCGAAATCCAAGGAGGAGAAAAGGAAGGAGAAGAGGGGGCAGAAGAAGAAATGCCAGCACTGCGGCGCAGAGCTGCCCGAGTTCAAGTACCTCAAACCCACCACGTTCTACCGCGACAGGGAAGAGCTGCTTCCCACTGAAATAAGGGACATACTCTCAAACATAACCGATGATGATGTGCGCAAGCTCGGCTTCGACCCGGTTTACTCCAGACCCGAGTGGATGGTGCTTTCCGCGCTGCCGGTTCCCCCTGTGAACGTGCGGCCCAGCATAACCCTGGAAACAGGGGAAAGGAGCGAAGACGATCTGACTCATAAGCTCGTGGACATAATTAGGATAAACCAGAAGCTTGAAGCCAACATAAACGCAGGGGCTCCCCAGCTGATAATAGAGGACCTCTGGGAACTGCTCCAATACCACGTCACAACTTTCTTCGATAACGAGACCGCGAACATACCGCCCGCAAGGCACAGGAGCGGGCGCCCGCTGAAAACGCTCGCGCAGAGGCTGAAGGGCAAGGAAGGGAGGTTCAGGTACAATCTGAGCGGGAAAAGGGTGAACTTCTCTGCGCGAACCGTGATTTCCCCGGACCCCATGCTTTCCATAGGGGAAGTGGGCATACCCAAGGAGGCCGCGGAGGAGCTCACGGTGCCGCTTTCGGTCACCGACTGGAACCTGGAGCACTGCAAGAAGCTCATACTCGCTGATGCATACCCGCACGCTGTTTACGTGATCAGGCAGGACCTGAAAAGGGTCAAGGTGAGCGAGCTCACCAAAAAAGAAGTGGCGGACAACCTCAAGGTCGGCTCCATAGTGGAGCGGCAGCTGGTGGACGGGGACATCGCGCTGTTCAACCGGCAGCCCAGCCTCCACCGCGTGAGCATGATGGCCCACGAGGTGCGGGTGCTTCCAGGAAAGACGTTCAGGCTCAACCCGACTGATACGCCGCCCTACAACGCGGACTTCGATGGAGATGAAATGAACCTCCACGTGCCCCAGAGCATGGAAGCCCAGGCAGAAGCCAGGATACTCATGAAGGTCGAGGACCAGATACTTTCGCCGAGGCACGGCCACGCCATAATAAAGCCCCAGGAGGATTACGTCTCGGGGCTCTATTTCCTCACCCATCCGGCATCCTATTTCACCCGTAAGGAAGCTTCGAAAATCCTGTACATAGTGGACATAACCGAGCTTCCGAAGCCCGACAAGGGCGAGCTTTACTCAGGTCGGCTGCTGTTCTCGCAGCTCCTTCCCCCGGAACTCAACATAAAAATCCAGTCCAAGCTCGGGGAGGAAATCGTGATAAGGAACGGAAAGCTCCTCAAGGGGACCATAGAGAGCAAGGCCATAGAAAATGATTTGCTGGAGCAGCTGTTCATACAGTACGGTCCGGCCTACATAAGGAAATTCCTGGACCAGGTGACCAGGGTGGCGCTGGAAGTTATAACAGCCCACGGCCTGAGCGTGTCGCTCAAGAGCTACACCCTTCCTCCAAAATCCGCGGAAAAAGTGAAGGAAGTGGAGGACAGGATGAACCGGGAGATAGAGAACCTCATACTGCAATACAGGAACAAGACGCTCGCGCGTGCGCCGGGCATGAGCCTGAAGGACACCCTGGAGAACACCATAATGAGCGTCACCTCCAAGACAAGGGAGGAGATAGGGAAGATAGTGGAGGAGGGACTGGGCGCCGAGAACCCATCCATCATAATGGCCAAGATAGGCGCAAGAGGGAGCCTGCTCAACGCGATACAGATGAGCGCTTCTGTCGCCCAGCAGGCCATACGCGGAAAGCGGCCCAGCAGGGGCTACCGCAAGAGGAATTTAACATTCAATTTCCCGGGCATACTTTCCGCAAGGGAGCGCGGATTCGTTTTCAGCTCGTTCAGGAAGGGCCTTTCGCCTGATGAATTCTACCTGCACTCCATGGGCGGCCGCGAATCCCTGGTCAACACGGCCATACGCACGGCGAGGAGCGGGTACATGCAGCGCAGGCTGATAAACGCGTTCCAGGATTTGGTGGTGTATCCGGACAAGTCCGTGCGCGACGCCAGCGGCGTGATAGTGCAGTTCCTCTACGGAGGGGACGGGAAGGACGCGATGCTCGCGAGCAAGGCGGAAGTGAGCGACGCGGCCAAGCAGGACGATGTGGACACGGCGTAATGGTGGTTTGATGGCATCAAAAAAATTCAGTTCGCAGGTTGCGGCGTTCGAGCCGGTGGGCGTGATAGCCGCCCAGAGCATAGGCGAGCCAGGAACGCAGATGACCATGCGCACGTTCCACTACGCAGGAGTCGCGGAGCATGTGCCCACGGGCCTTCCGCGCCTCATAGAGATAGTGGACGCGAAGAAGATTCCCAAGAAGCCCATAATGGACATCTACCTCAAGAGCGATTATAGGACCGAGGAGAAGGCCAGGGACGTGGCCTACGATCTGGAAAGCGTGGCAGTGAAGGACGTCGCGAACGTTGGCGATGACCTGGAGAAGAAGAAAATAATAGTGCGGTTCAAGGAGAAGGACGCCAAGGAGCTGAAAGTCACGTTCAAGATGCTCCGCGACGCGGTGGAGAAGGCCAGCGCGTTCGACACCAGTGTGAACGACGCCGAGAAGATACTCACCATAGCCCCGCGCGGGAAGAAGGGGCTAGAAATCACGCTCCACGCGCTGCGCAGGCTCGCGAATTCGCTGCGCTCGGCGCTCATAAAGGGCGTTCCGGGAGTGAAGAGGGCTGTGGTGGTCAGGGAAGGCGGTGAATCCTTCATACGCGCGAGCGGCTACAACATAGAAGGCGTGATAGCCAACCCGGCCGTGAATCCCAAGAAAGTGTACACCAACAACATAAAGTACATAGAGAGCGTGTACGGCATTGAGGCCGCGAGGAACGCGATCCTGCACGAGATAAAGCAGGTGCTGGACATGCAGAAGCTTTACGTTGACATCAGGCACATAATGCTCGTTTCGGACGCGCTGTGCGCCGAGGGCTCGGTGAAGAGCGTGGGCAGGCACGGGCTTTCGGGCCAGAAGGCCGGTGTGCTCGGAAGGGCCGCATTCGAGGAGACCATAAAGCACCTGGTGAATGCGAGCGTGCGGGCCACCGACGACGCGCTGGTGGGCGTAACAGAGAACATAATCGTGGGCCAGACCGTTCCCATGGGCACGGGCAAGATAAGGCTCATGGTGAGCATGCCCAAGAAGCACAAGGCCAAAAAGGAATGATGATGAAGGTGTATGATTATGGCAAAGGCAAAAAAGGGAGACGTGGAAACCGAAGAAAAGGAGGAAGGGATTGACCAGAACGGCACTGATGAAGCAGAGCCTTCGGAACCCGCCGCAGTTGAAGCTCCGGGAGAAGCCCAGGAAGAGGTCCCGAAGAGAAAAGTGAAGAAGGCGGTCAAGAAAAGGAAATCCAAGAAGGAGAACGAGAATCCGCTCGCAAGGGCGGTGCGCCTCGCGGTTGAAACTGGGAAGGTGGAGTTCGGGGCCAGGAACGGGGTGAAGGATTCTCTCCTGGGACGTGCGAAACTCATAGTTATTTCGGAGAACGCGCCGCTCACGCTCAGGGAGGACGTGGGCTACTATTCCAGGCTTTCCGAGGTTCCCGTATTGGTTTTCCAGGGCACCAGCATGGAGCTGGGCTCCATATGCGGAAAGCCGCACTCGGTGAGCGTGCTCTCGGTCTATGAGGAAGGCACTTCGGGCATATTCGAGCTGGCGAAAAAGAAGTGATAGCTTGGAACTGACCGGGGACGAGCTGCAGTTTTTTTCCTATTTCTCAAAAATAGCAGGAGTGGAGGCGGTTGATTTCGAGAAGACCGAGTTCGGGCTCGTGTTCCTGGTGCAGAAGCAGGACCTGGGCAGGGCCATAGGCAAGCAGGGCTCCACCATAGAGAAGCTCAGGAGGGCGTTCAAGCAGAACGTTTTCGTGTTCGCGGACAGCAGTGAGCTAGAGGAGTTCGTGCACAATCTCTTCAACAACATAACCATCACGAACCTTGAGATAAGGGAGGCGATGGGCGAGAAAGCAGTGTTCATGATGGTGGATGAGAAGGACAGGGGGCTTGCCATAGGGAAGGAAGGGATGCGTATAAAGATTGCTAAGAAATTGCTAAAAAGGAAATTCAATTCCACCATTTCAGTGAAGACAAGGAGGAACGCGATAGACATTCCCCCGGACCACGTTGTCTGATTTTTTACCCGATCACCAATAATTTATCTCCCCCATTTTAAATGGCGGAGAAAAAACTGAGAAAAACCTCACAGGTCTATTACCTATATTTTTAATGCTTCCCTGCACACCCGCAGGCACCTGAATAAAAACAGGACCAATCCTGTCTGCATTGAATTTTTGCGTGCCGTTCTCTGTGACAAACTCAAAGTAACCCTGATACACAAAGATAATTTCATCTCCGTTTTGCGGTCTTTTATGAGAATGAGATGCCTGCGCAATCCCGGGAGCCACTTCACCCACACTCGCTGATGTAAAATCAGTGGAAGGCAAAATCAATCCAGATATCCTTTCTTCAGGAAACTGCACAAAATGCTGCTTGTTAATTTCGACATAAGTAATTTTTTTCATTTTTCACACCCTATGCCCCTCTTAATACTAAAGTCCCGACAATAAGCGCAAGCATTATGCAATAATAGCCGAAATACTGCAATTTGCTCTCCTTAAGGATTTTGAGCAATATCCCTATGGATAAATACCCAATTATTGCAGAAGCGATGAACCCAACCAAGAGAGGTGCTAATTCAGGGGAAGTGGAAAGCGCTTTACTTCCCTCCAGCAAAGAAGCGCCCAATATGGGAACCACGCCTGCAAGGAAGGAAAATTTAGCCGCCTCCTCTTTTTTCATTCCCAAAAGCAGTGCGGTTCCTATGGTGGCCCCACTTCTTGAAATTCCAGGAGCGACCGCAATTCCCTGCGCGATTCCGATTGCAAAAGATTTCTTCGCGTCGTTTCCTGCCCTTTCCCTGGCTTTGCTTGCAATTATGAGGAAAGCTCCGGTTATGAGCAGTGCGACTGCAATTGCGCCGGGATTCGAGAACATGCTCTCAAAAAAATCCTTGAACGCAAAACCAATAATTGCTGTTGGAATTGCGGCAATAAACAAATAAAATGCAAGCTGGAGCTGCACTTTATCCATCTTCAACACTCCTGCAATAAGTTCAATAATCTCTTTCCTGTAATACACGAGCACCGCGACTATTGTTCCCAGATGCAGAACCAAATCGAAATACACGTCCGCCTTTATGCTCAGGAAATATTCCGCCAGCGCGAGATGGGCCGAGCTGGATATGGGAAGCCACTCTGTTATCCCTTGCACGATTCCGAGGAATAGTGCTTCAACTAAAGAGACCATATTGTGCTTAATCAAAAAAGCTTTAAATTACCGCGCGCAAAATCCGTAATATGGGTAAGGAGCAGGACAGCCGGACAAACCAGGATTTGTGGCGAAGCGCTATAACTAATTTTAAAATAAAGAACTATAAGCAATGCCTTTCAGATTTTGAAGGACCCATCTCGGAGCTAGAAAATAGGCTCAAGACAAATCCCAGAAACATGAAGGCGGCCAAATCTCTGGCGTTTGCATGCCATCTTTCCTCTCGATGTCATATGCACAAGAATCCGCAAGAACTAGAAAAATCGCTGAACTTCGCTCTGCGAGCGATGGAACGCAGAAGATCTGTTTCTCCCTCTAATAGAGAAAAGATTGTACGAAATTATAATGACATCATAGGCATGAAAGCTGGCTTTAATTGGCTTGCAGAGCACACTGGTAAGCCTCCCGGATATGCTGACAAGTTGTTTAAGCATCCCTGGGTTGATACTGAAAAAAATAGAAAAGGCGGAAAACAAACTGCAGTTTTTAATGGCCCCACTATCAAAGTTATTAACAAACGGGTCTAGTATATTTTCAAACCAGCTATTCAGGTGCAATGTTGTGAATGACTTCCAGCTTTGACCTGCTCGCCTGCAAAGCATCAAGAATTTCCTTTAACGCCCCTTCATTTGGGGTGCGCGCCCTTAAAGTTATGCTCCATGTCCTTTCTAGATCAGAATTCGGAGGTATTTCTCTGACTTCGCACATTCTTAGCAGCGCACTGGAAATTTTAGGAGGTTCGCCGAAGCCGATGATGCTCCTCCTATTGGGCGTAATCGCTATTTTTAATTTCTCGGCCAAATTGCTGTTTTCTTTCAGCAGCCACTGGTTGGTGAATTTTGCCGTGGATTCATCTAAGTTTTCCTCTGGTACAGCCTCTCTTCTGGTTGCCTGCGTCTTTTTCATAGGTGTTTCCACCGGAGCTTTTGGTTTAGCTGCCTTTGCCTCTTTTAGGGCCGCCATGGCCTCATTTACCGGTCTCAGCAGTCCTTCTTCGCCCAATGAGGTTACTTCATATGGGACACTATTATCGCCCAATGCGTACTTTCTGCCCCTTCCCAGCTTAATAATTTCAGGAGTAGCCCCAAAAGCTTTTTTAGGATCCGTTATCCTGAGTTCCATTGGATTATTTTTGTTGGGTACGTATTTAGCATCCCCCATCCTGTAAACCTTTGGAATCACGGGCAATTCATTTGCCGGTAGCTGCGGCCTTATCACGGACTTCACTTCGTAAAGCTTGCCTGTGTGCACATCCCGGGCCACCTCCTTTCCGTTAACATCTGCGATTTTGAACCTGAGTAGCTTTTGCATGCCCGTACCTGTCTTCTCATAGATGTATTTGCCTTCCCTGGAAAAGGTCCTCTCAAATCCCTCTTCTCCGGCATATTGATTTATGTTGGCTCTAACACCCCTTGCCATTCCCATAGAGGTTTCTATAACCATGCAAAGTGCGAACGTCTCAGCGAACACCATGCCCGCCTTTGCCCAATCTACCTTATTTTCCCTGATCGCATTCTGCTGCAGCGCATCGAGCCGGATCTCAAGATTGCGGATTCTTTGCCTGGTGGCAAAGTCTGCCTTGTTTTCCAATTCATGGAGCAGGCCCCTGGTGGCCGCTATGCCGTCCCTGCTGTTCCTCTCAAATTCCCCGAGCGCCCTGTTCAAGGTGTTTACGCTCGCATATTCGCTGCCTGCAAAAATGGCTGTGAAAACCGCACTGGTTGCAGCAGCCCTGGCAGCACCTTTTTTCGCAGCTTCTTTCAGTAGCGTTATCACCGCAGCCTTTCCAAGCTCCCTGGATCCGGCGGAGGCCATTCCGGCAACTGCTCCAACCCCAGTCACGAGTGCAACAACCTGGAGCACATCCAGCGCTTTCATGAGGCCTGCCTGGGCGTATTCTTCAGGCGTATCCACAATATACCTCTGCGCGTCAACCTCGAATCTGGCGCGCATTCCCATGTATGCGGCATAGTCCGTTGAGAACTGCGCGAACTTTTTCGAAAATTCAGGATTGCTGAAATCACCCTTTCCGGCCATGCCTCTGAGTTCCTTAAGTTCCACGCTCAGATTCAGCTGGAGCTGGCTCATGTTCCTGAAATTTTCGTTGACCTGGTTTATCTTTAATCCGCCTTTCCAGAAGAGTGTGTTTACCACCAGGCTGAAGGTGCTCTCGGAAAGCGCGATATTTTTTTCCCCGCCCATTTCAGCATATTTCTTTATGGCATCGATCTGCAGCGTCACGAGATCCATTTGCATCCGGTCGAATTTGGAATCCAGGATTTCAGTGCCGCTCTGCTGCACCGAGGCGCCCAAACGCGAGCGCTCGCCTTCGTAATAGAAATTTCCAAGCCTCAACTCCCGGGGCTTTTTGAGCCCGTATATTTCAAGATTGACATCCACAGTCTGCGGAATTGGCTGCGCAGCTTTTTTCTTCTCCGCTTTCCTGGCCGGAGCCACGGCTTCCTTAAAGTTTTTCGGATAGCCGAACTGCTTTTCGAGCGCAGCAACATCCACTTCGCTTTTCGCCAGTTTTTCCACTCCGTCCCTGAATCTCTTCATCCCAGTATTGCCTATGCTGTGCAGTTCAAAGAAATCACGAATCATTCGTTTGGATTTTTCACGGTCCGCGTCATTCATATTGTTTATGGATTCAACGAGTTCCTTTACCTCCCGTTTGAATGCTTCCATATCAGCATTTCCAATCCACGCCGTGCCCGCTTCCTTTATGCGGCCTGTGAAGAAACTGTCAAACTGCCTTTGGCTCCCGAAAAGGCACCTGACCGTGTATTGCGCAAGCTGCTCGTTCGTTGGAGCGTTTCCGGTTTTTATCACTTCAGCCATCCTATCAATCTCTTATCTGTCCTTAGTTATATCTTCGTTCAGTCTATAAATATTGTGCTTGATTTGAACGGTTCAGGAGGGCTTAAACTGCCAGTTTTATAAACAGTTTTGGGCATAATAAAAGCATGGCAACACAGCCGTTTTACGCTGGAGATGGCGGGATAGACAAAACAAACTCAGTGCCTGACTGGAGCCAGCTTCCGCTAAATAACCTTAAGTTTATCGGGGCCCTTAACTGTCACACCGCTGCAGTTCTCGAGATTAAAGACGGGAAGTATAAGGATGCGAGAACTTCCATAACGGAGGGCCTGAAATTCGTAAAGGAGGTCCTTAGGAACAGGGAAGAGAAAAACAAGCAATTGCTTCATGAAGCCAAAAAACTCAGAAGGAGTTTTTATCTTATCTATTTATCCATTCCGCTACGGGCGTTGGCCCACAAAGTGGCGAACGAAGCCAAGGACCTGAAGTTCCGCACGCAGGCTTTATACGTTCGTGCCAAGCCCAGGCGGAAACCTGACCCGACCCTGGAGCTTCGAAAGCAGGAAATGATACAAACACTGGGGGGAATGGCTGCAAAACTGCGCTGACGCGAAAGTGTTTACTCGAATTTTTCTCCTTCATAATTTTCCGCCATGGCGAGTGCGAGTAATCCCGCAGCGCTTCCTAGGAAATCCAATTTTGAGGAATCCCCCCTTCCATTGCTGATATATTTGGCTATGACGAGCGCTTCTTTTACGGATTCTTCGGCCCATCCGCCTTCGGCCAATGCATTGCAGAGCACATCACAGAAAATGTTTATTCCCCTGCCGCGGTTCATCCTGAATTCCTCAAGCGCGTCCTCAATGGCCGGAACATGCCTTGCATTCACTCCGTGAATGGTGTGGGAGAGAACCGATGCGGAGGCCAGGATTCTTTCCTCGTCCTTTTCAAGCAGCCCCGGAACTTCGATCAGTTTTCGGTTTGAAAAATCCAGCCTTGTCATAACTTCAATGAACGCGAGCACCTGCGCTTCGAAAAGACATCCCTTCCTGTATTCAGGTCCGAGCGTGTCAATCCTATACTTCCGAAAATGCTCCTCCATCCTTGCCATTACGCTCAGCGCAGCTATGGAATCGATTGTTACTATGCCGAGGTTGCTTTGGAACGCTTCGGTTCTGAAGCTGCCTTGTTTCGCCGCGCCTGCTATCGCGTCGAAAGCGCCCAGAACGGTTCCCTGTAGCCTTTTTATCTCCCTTCCATCATCGAAAATCATGTCGAGGGAAGGAAGATCTTTCCACGTCGCTCCTTGCAATATCCACGGTTGCCTTATAAGTACCGGCACAAGCAACGTCTTGGTGTTCGTGCTGTTTAATGCTCTCGCAAGCGCACGTCTGAGTTCTCTTGCGTTTTCCTCTAAAACTCTATTAGGGAGAAGTTTCGGCCTATCTTTCCACATTCTGAATTCGAAATCCGCAACGCCCCGGAATTGGAGCGACCTTTGTTTGTTAAATTCCCGTAAATTCCGTTCAGTTATTACCTGTATTCCGGAACCTGTGATGCGTGTCGTGTTGTGCAAATTCCCATTCCCCGAATCAATAATTTGAGAACAAATCTTCTGTCGCTTTGTCTGTATTAACGTGTCATGTATTGGAAACAGATTAAAAAGCTTGTTGAAAGCCGCGCATTTGTCTTAAGCCCAGCCGGACTTCGGAAAGCCGGAAGAAAGTTAATGTTTATAAATCTCTCCGGCATAAATCCTATACTTCTATTTAGTGCAATCTAGAAGTCCTAATCTCATCCATTTGCCCCCGCAGGCGAGGGCGTAGCCGGAGGATTGGAAAAAACATATTGATGGTGAAATAATGGGAAATGGCGAATACGCTGGAAGGAACCTTAAGAGGAAAAGGAAGCTCTACAGATGGCTCTCGAAACGCTGGAAAAGGAGGGCGCTCAAGCTCAAGGACAAGTACGACCCGCTGGAAGGCGCTCCCATGGCCAAGGCGATAGTGCTGGAGAAAGTCGTTTTGGAGCAGAAGCAGCCGCACTCGGGCCTCATCAAATGCGTTAAAGTGCAGTTGGTGAAGAACGGGAAAGTGGTGAGCGCGCACGCGACGCGCGAAAAGTCCATCACCTACATAGACGAGCACGACGAAGTGATAATAGCGGGCATGGGCGGCTCCCAGAGGGGGCAGATGGGCTCGGTTCCGGGTGTGCGCTATAAAGTTATAGCAGTTAACGGCGTGGACCTGCAGATGCTCAGGAAGAAGAGGAAGGAGAAGCCGAAGAGGTGATGCTTATGAAGCTTTTTGGAAAATACGAGATGGAAGGCGTTGAAATCAGCGACCTTTCCCTGAGGCAGGTGGTTTCGCTGAAGCCTGTGAACATACCGCACAGCTTCGGAAGGCACGCCAAGAGGCAGTTCGCCAAGGAGAAAGTGAACATCGTGGAAAGGATGACGAACAAGCTCATGCGCGGCGGAACCGGCGAGAAAACAGGGGGAAAAGTGATAAGGACCCACGGAGGGATGCAAGGGAAGAAGCTGAAGGCCCTCAAGTTGGTGGAGAACGCGTTGGACAGGGTCGCGAAGCAAACCAACGAGAACCCGGTGCAGGTGCTCATAAGGGCGCTACAGAATTCCGCGCCAAGGGAAGACGTGACAAGGGTTGCGTTCGGAGGCATAAGCTACCAGGTCGCCACGGACATTTCGGCCACGAGAAGGCTTGATTTGGCTTTAAGAAACATCACGCTCGCAGCAATAATGGGCAGCTTCAACAAGGGCAAGTCCCTGGACGTAGCGCTTGCAAACGAGATAATGGCGACTGCGAAAGGAGAGGTGCAGGCAAGCTACGCCATGAGGAAGAGGGACGAAATGGAAAGGATGGCGAGGAGCTCCAGGTAATCCTTTTCCGGTGATATTCATGGTCAGGAAAGAATTCGTCGTAGGCGAAGTGCAGAAACTCATGGACCATCTGGACTGCGTGAGGAACATCGCGATAATCGCGCACGTGGACCATGGGAAAACCACGCTCACCGATTCGCTGGTCGCGCGCGCAGGGCTGATATCCAAGGACCTCGCGGGCGAGCAGAGGGTGATGGATTTCGACGAGCAGGAGCAGGCCAGGGGCATCACCATAAAATCCGCGAACATCTCCCTGGGCTTCCAGTTCCAGGGCAAGGACTATCTTATTAACCTAATAGACACGCCGGGCCACGTTGATTTCGGGGGTCACGTTACAAGGGCGCTGCGCGCCGCTGACGGCGTGGTGCTGGTCATCGATTCGGTGGAAGGGATAATGCCCCAGACAGAAGCGGTGCTCAGGCAGGCGCTCAAGGAGCGCGCGAAGCCCACGGTATTCATAAACAAGGTTGACAGGCTGATAAACGAGCTAAAACTGGACTCGAACGCCATGCAGCAGAGGTTCCTCAAAATCATAATGGGACTCAACAAGATAATGGACATGTCCGTGCCCAAGGAGCTTGCCGAGGAGTGGCATATAGATGTGGTGAAAGGGAACATAGCGTTCGGGAGCGCCTACAACAAATGGGCGGTGAGCGCTAAATCCATGAAGAAGTCCAGCCTGAGCTTCAAGGACATATACGACAAAGTGGTTGCAGGCGAGAAGGCGTTCCTCATAGAGAAATCCCCCTTGGATGAGGTGCTGCTGGAAATGGTGATTACACACCTTCCGAACCCGAAAACCGCGCAGAAATACAGGATTCCGATTCTTTGGAAAGGCGAGCTCGAGAGCGAGAGCGGCAAGGACATGCTCGCGTGCAACGCCCAGGGCAAGGTTGTGGGAGTGTGCTTCGGGGTCGTTTACGACGAGCACGCCGGCGAAGTGGGCGTAGCACGTTTGTTCTCGGGGCAGGTGAGGAAGAGCGACCAGCTTTACGTTTCATCCAAGAAGCAGTTTTCCAAGGTCCAGCAGGTCGCGATATACATGGGCCCGGACAGGGTGCAGGCAGAGCACATAAGCGCGGGCAACATCGGCGCAGTAATAGGAATAAGGGACCTTTACGTGGGGGAAACCATATCCACCGAAATAATACATCCGTTCGAGCAGATAAAGCACTACGCCGAGCCGGTCATAACCAAATCAATAGAGGCCAAGGAGAGCAAGGACCTCGCGAGGCTCATAGAGATTCTCAGGGGCATAAAGAAGGAAGACCCGACGCTCAAGGTGGAGCTCAACCAGGAAACAGGCGAGCACCTCATCAGCGGCATGGGCGAATTGCACCTGGAAATAATAGAGTACAAGATACGGAACGAGAAGAAGCTGGACATCAAGACTTCTCCTCCGCTGGTTGTGTACAGGGAAACGCTTTCAGGCGCGTCGCCTGAAGTGGAAGGGAAGTCCCCGAACAAGCACAACAGGATAAAGGTGATAGTGGAGCCGCTTTCGCCCGAGATAATGGAGGCGTTCGATACTGGTTCGATTCCGGATGGGAGGCCCAAGGGCAGAGAGATAGTGGAGAAGCTTGTTGAGGCAGGCATGTCAAGGCCGGAAGCAAAGGGCGTTTGGGACATATACAGCAGGAACATACTGATTGACGCGACCAAGGGAGTGCAGTACCTCAACGAGGTTGAGGAGCTCATAGTCCAGGGCTTCGAGGAAGCCATGGACAAGGGCCCGCTCGCTAAAGAGAAGGTGACGGGCGTGAAAATCACCATAACCGATGCCATGCTCCACGAGGACAACGTGCACAGGGGGCCTGCGCAGATGATTCCTGCAATAAAAAGGTCCATATACGCGGCCATGCTCTACGCGGGAACCACGCTGCTGGAGCCCAAGCAGAAAGTGACCATAAACGTGCCCCAGGAATACGGGGGCGGCGTTGTTACCCTCACCCAAGGGAAGAGAGGCCAGTTGCTGGACATGCAGCAGGACGGGGAGTACACCAACGTGATTGTGAAAATGCCAGTTGCTGACATGTTCGGATTCGGGAACGACCTGCGTTCTGCAACCCAGGGCAAGGCAATTCCCTACCAGGAGTATGCGGGCTACGAGGCGATGCCCAAGGAGCTGGTTTCCAAGGTGGTGAGGCAGATAAGGGAGCGGAAAGGGGACAAGCCCGAGCCTCCAACGCCTGCGGATTTCCTGGATTGATGGTTTTTCATCTAAAATTGTGTTTATAAATGTTTAGGAATGCTTTTAAACGAAAAAATGGAATAGAAAGAGGTTGTATTTATGGGACTTAGACCTGGAAGGACGATGAGGGACGTGGACAAGGCTGCGTGGAGCAGATTCTCGCGCAAGAGGCCGAGGAAATCCTACATAAAGGCCATGCCGCACCAGGACATAAACCAGTTCAGGATGGGCTCCATAAAGCCGGATTACAACGCAACGTTCAGGCTCATCAGCCAGCGGGACATCCAGATAAGGGACAATGCGCTCGAAAGCGCGAGGCAGGCAGTGAACAAATACCTGGAGAAGAACATGCTGGGCAATTTCTATTTCGTGGTGCGCGTGTTCCCCCACCAGGTGATAAGGGAGAACAAGATGATTGCCGGGGCAGGGGCCGACAGATTGCAGAAAGGCATGAGGCAGTCCTTCGGAAGGGCCACGGACAAGGCGGCAAGGGTGCGCAAGCACCAGGATGTGTTCCTGATAAACACTTACAAGGACAAGTCCAGGATAATCGAGCACGCCATGGCGCGCGCTCTCCAGAAGCTCCCTGGGTCCTACAAACTGACCGTGGAAGACAAGGCGGCATAATAGGAGGTGCAGCCGCCTTTGTTCCAGGTCCTAAAGCCCCGCGAAGCGGGTGCAATAAGGTGGAACTATGAACAAAAGGACGGTTGCGGACGATGCGCTGATAAGCACGGACATAGACAACATAATCAAATATCTGGCTTCCAAGAAGAGGGTGGAAATGGGCGCGCTGGCGCAGCAGTTCGGCATGAAGCGCGAAAGCATAAAGAAATGGATAGGCATCCTCGAGGACGAGGGCTATGTCCAGATAGAGTATCATCTTCTGAACGAGTTCGTGGTCTGGGCAGGGGAAGAGATTCCGGCAGTTGAAGAGCCCAGGGAAGAGAGAAAAGACAGCAGCTTCTTCGACCAGCCGTCCTATCCGCAGAAAGGCGCCGGAGCGGAACCGGGGAAAGAAGAGTCGCAGGAAAAGGCCGAGCCCAAATCCGAGCTTCCGGAGCCGGCCCACGAGGACATAAAGGCCGAGGAGCGGGTGGACCGCATAATGGAGCGCGTGAACCAGAAGCAGCCCAAGGACGACATAACCGACATAATATCATCTTTTGCAGAAAAGGAAGAATCCGGAGCGAAGAAGGACGCGAAAATGCGCTTCATGCCCAGGTACTCCAACCTGAGGCAGGATGAGCGCCAGAAAACCCAGAAGGACTCCAAGAAGGACGCCCGGATGGAAAAGGCCAAGGAGGAGATGGTCTCGCTCAAGCGCTCCCTTACAGAATACATAGGCGAGATAAGGGTGCAGAGGGAGGAGCTGGAGCGCCTCAAGGCCGAGCGCGAAAGTTTCATTGCAAAGGCCTACCTTCCGCTGGAGGGCAAGTTCAAGGCCGCCTACGATGACATGGCCGGCAGGATATTGGAGAAGGAAGGCAGGATAATAGAGCTCCGGGAGCGCCTGATGGAGCTGCCCGGGAAGATGGATGATGCGGACAAGCTCACAGAAGCACTCAGGCGCATACGCGACGGGATAAAAGGCTCCCTGGCGTCAAACAGGGAAGGCGTGGACAAGCTCAAGAAATCCCTTCTTTCCGAGGAGTCGAAGATAAGCTCGGACATAGACTCGCTGGAGGCGGAGCTCAAGTCCAGGAAGGCCGAGATGATAGACCTTTCCGGTTCCATCTCCTCCCTTGAATCCAAGGAGCAGGAGCTCCGGAAGACCATGGAGGGCCTCAACCGGCAGCTTACTGAAGTGAACGAGGGCATATCTTCGTCCTACGCGGCAATGGCCAGCTTTTCGCAGAAGCGCTCCGAGATGGCCGCAAAACTCGACGGAATAAAGGCCGACATGGACGCAAAAGCCGGCGAAGTCGCGGATTCCTATTCCAGGCTCAAGGATGTCAGGCAGGCCGAGGGCGCCATAAACTAGTACCTTTCGGACTACCAGAGGAAGATGGCCGAGATAGAACAGTATGCCGCTGACAGCCAGAAGGAGCTTTCGCAGCTCAGGGAGTTCGCGGAGATAAAGTACATGAAGGGCTACCTCAAGGAGCTTGAGTCGGTCTCGGAGTCATACAACGAGGAGTACGAGCAGGTCAAGGCCCAGGACCAGAGCCTCGGCGACCGCATTGCCGAAGCCAAGAAGAACATAGAGAACATGGTGCGCGAAAGCCGCGAGCTGGTCAAGAGCATGGAGGAAAAGACTTCGGGCAAGGAGTTCGAGGCCCTGCTTTCCGAGGTGAAAGCCAGGGAGGAGGCCGTGGTCGCGACCGTGCAGGAGAAAAGCTCCGAGCGGGAAAAGTTCGGGGCCCAGTTCCAGGCCGTGGAATCCAGGAAGCCTGCGGAAAAGGCCGGGCATGCGAAAAAAGCCCCGCAGAAAGCTGCAGGAAGGAAAAAGGAGAAGGGGAAAATAAAAAAGAAGTGACCGCTCCGAAGATTTGCCGGGTTTTTCAAAACTGCTGATAGGTAGCGACGCATTCCGCCTTCTCGGTCGCATCTGCCATCCCATCGCAATTCGCCTTGCACTCTGCCTTGAGTCCCGCATCAGTTATGCTGTCGCATGGGCTGCCGGCGACCGGCTGCGTGCCTTCATCGCCTCCATTGCTGCCTGGCCAGGTGTAGGTCTGGTTTCCCGCAGTGCCATTGGTGATTCCATTGAGTATGGAGTCCAGGTCGCATATGGTTCCAGTCACATTGAACACCTCGTCCCCGAAGGCTGCGGCAGCGCACTCGTAGTGCGCATTGGGCGCTTTCAAATCAGAGAGCGGATTCAGGTCAACATTTCCGCTGCTGGAAGCCTGGCTTGAATTTGTCACCTTGAGCCATTCGCATCCTGCCAGGGGGCCGATTGCGGCTTGCGAGGGCATCTTGACGTAATACTCGTTTTCCAGCAGCACGAACGCGGCCGGAATGGTTTCCTGGCCGGTTATCACGGTTTCCCCGTCGCCCCTTATCTTGCTCCCCTTGAATTTGAGCGTGAGCGTGGTCGTGCTTCCGTTGCCGGTTTCGGTGTAGTTGCACTCCACCGGCACGCCCAGGCTTATCAG
>JAQTMJ010000003.1 GCA_028714395.1 Candidatus Iainarchaeum sp.
GAGCCGAAGAAGTACAAGGGACCGAAGGCAAGGGCCAGGTTCCAGAAATCCTACAGGTGAACAAATGGAATTTCCAGTCAGATGTTTCACGTGCGGTTCCGTAATAGGGGACCTTTACGAGGACTACAAGAAGCGCTCCCCGCAGGGCGTGGACAAGGCGCTGGACCAGCTTGGCGTGACCCGCTACTGCTGCCGGCGCATGTTCGTCTCCTACGTGGAGCTGGACGACGTGAAAAAGTACCAAAAATGAGATTTACGGGGCCGTGAGGTAACCTGGTATCCTGCAGGCTTGGGGTGTCTGTTATCCGAGTTCAAAAATCCCGGAAAGGGATTTGGGAATCTCGGCGGCCTCATTTTTTCCCAGCAGGGAATAGCGCTCGAAGGTGAAAGCAATGGCAGACGAAAAAGATGAAAAGGCGAACATGCTCGTGAAGCAGGAGAAATACCTTGAAGCGGGCATCCACATAGGCACCAAGATGCATACCTACGACATGGGCAGGTACATCTTCAAGACGCGCGACGACGGGCTCCACATACTCAACCTCAGGGAGACCGACGCCAGGCTCAGGGAAACCGCCAAGCTGCTCGCAAAATACAAGCCCGAGGACGTGCTGGTGGTAGCTTCCAGAACCTACTCAAGCAACGCGGCCGCGAAATTCTCCGCGCTCACCGGAATCGCGCTCAACAGGGGCAGGTTCGTGCCCGGCACGCTCACCAATATCGCGCTCCCGAATTTCAGGGAGCCCAGGCTCATATTCGTCTGCGACCCCAAGAACGAGCACGAGGCCGTGATGGAAGCATCAAAAGTGGGAGTGCCAGTGGTCGCGCTCTGCGACACGGACAACGAGACGAAATACCTGGACTACGTGATTCCTGCCAACAACAAGGGGAGGAAATCCCTGGCTTTGGTGTTCTACATCCTTACCCGGGAGCTCATGATGTCCCAGGGCAAGATAAGCTCCTACGACCAGTTCCAGTACGAGCCCAGCTATTTCGAGGAGCTTGAGGACTTCAAGAAGGAAGAGCCCAAGGCCGAGCCGGAACCAGAAGCGAAGCCGGCCACGGAGGTAAAACCTGCCGCTTCCTGATTCGCATTTTATTTCCTATCCGTCTTTTTCTAGCTAATGAAAAGGGAGTCGCACCTGGTTTTTTCATCCGTGCCCAGTATGTACGTGCACGCGCTCTTCTCGCCGGTCTGTTTCGCCAGCGCGGTGAAGCACTTGTCCGCCCAGTCCGGGTTCAGGACCCCGGCGCACTTGTCAACCGTAAGGTTGGTGGCCTCGGCTATGGTGTTCGCGTAGCAGTTGGTCCTCGTGTATACCGTGGAAAGATAGCTGCATGCCGAAGGATAGGCGAAGGCCCTTGCAAAGGCGTATATGCAGCCGTCCCTGGAATTCACCAGGTACCTTGAATCCAGGGCAAGGCATCCGGAGAAGTTTCCGGTGCTCAGCGAGAAATTCGTGTAGCATTCGGTGTCGTAGGGCACGCTCGTTTTCGCGCAGTAGCCCAGATCCCCGGTCGCTATGGCGGCCGGAAGGTAGCAGTCGAGCGTGTAGGCGTCATTCACTATCTTATCACAATAGGAATATTTTCCGGAATAGGTCGCGAGCAGCTGGTAGCAGTAATCCCGGGTGTAGGTCCCATTTATCGGGTCGCACCTGTCCTTGTCCGCCACCATCCCAAAGCACGCGTCCCTCTCGGCCTCAGGGCTTATGGCAGTGCACGCGGCCAGGTCGTTCCTCTGCTTCGCGTAGCCCACCAGGCACGGAATCTCGTCGCTGCAGTAGCTGCTGTCGTTGTGGGCCAGGGCCAGGCACAGCTCGCGCCCGGCCTTGTCCGCCACGTCCATGCAGGGCGGGTTTATCTTCTCCTTGCACATTGTGCTGTCGTTGCCTGTGAGCAGGTCGCACAGTGTAGTGTTCTTCTCGCTGAACGAGATGTCGTCTATGCAGTCCTTCTTTTCAGTGTAATTCTTTATGGAAAGGCAGGCGTTCAAATTCGTGTGCGCGAACATTTCCCAGCATTCGTCGGAGCGCTGGGCGCTCACGTTGGCGCAATAGCTCTGGTTCGCGGTCTGGAGCGCGAGCTTGAGCAGGCAATCATCGTTGCACACGGTCAGGTTGGCCGGAGGGGTGACATTCCTGGGCGGCGCAACCGTGTCATTGGGGTTGTTCCAGATCCACTGGCCAAGGGCATCCTGGTTTATGTAGATTATGTACGCTCCGATGAACAGGACCGCGGCAACCAGAACAGCGGCCATGATGAGGTTCCTCAATTTCTTTTGTTGTGAATGATTGTCTCTTGCCATGCGCAATATAACCAGCGTTCATTTATAAATTTTCATTTGTTTTAATGCTGTGGTATTATGTGACTAAAAGTAATGTATATAAACACATGGCGAGCAATCTAAATTATGGCAAAATCAGAATTAGTTCGAACTTCAAATGGAACGAAAGGAAAGGCGGATTCTTTACCTTCACAAGTTGCTGGGATTCCATTGAAAGAGCCGCCCGTGGCAGGAGTGAACCCTGCACAGAATTTGAATCGTAGAGACGTTCAGCGGCTTATCCCAAATTTAAACTCTGACAATGCAGGCGTGCAAAAATTTATCATTGACAAGCTAAAAAGGCGCCCCTGCAGAGATCTGGTTTTGGAGGAACTATTGAAGGCGTTTCTGGATGAGAAATCTGTACCAGCCAATATCGCCAGGGCGATTGCAGAGGTTGGCGACAAAGACGCAGTGCCATGGCTCATAAAGGCCTTGAAAAGTAATAATGAACCCGAAATACTGAAAGGTGCACATGTAGCCCTAAAGTACATTGCCGGCCAATCTGCTGAAAATCATAAAGATGTAATCTATGCAATTAACTCGCTTTTTAGAGATGAAAATCCAGAAGTGCGAGAAAAGGGCGTCAGGGCAAGCCAATATGTTGGATCTCCGGAAACCAAGGCCGCACCCACTAAAGTTCTGAGTGATCCGGACAATGCCGAGTAGCCTGAACCGTTATCTTTCCTATAATTCCATGTGTTTTATTCAGCGAGAGAAAAATCCGGTTATATAAATTTTATCCAGAAATACCTTGTGCTTGCTGCCCGGAAAACTGGGCGGGAAGCGAAGTGAGGGTCAGATGGAGCTTCGGCCAACCATCTGCCCATCATATTCCTCTCTTTTCCTGTCTTATCTTTTCCCCGTTTTTACCTGTGTTCTCATCCTCATTTTCTCTTTTCGGGCCAGGCGCCCAGATAGGTTTAAAAAACCTTAATCATATATATAAACAGATTTTTCAGGTCTAAAATTATCATTAGATCAGGCTCGGCTGTTTGATCAAATCAAAGTCCCCAGCCCTATTGAAACGCTGAAGGGCTTTGAATCGGGTTCAATGTCCAGGAAAGTGGTTCTATGAGCACGCACGAATCCCAAAAGAAGCACAGCGACCTTCAGGATCTCGCGGAGGGCATACGCTCGGCCGAGAACGAGGCGGAAGCGCTGCAGGCTAATTATGATTCCAAGGTGGCCGAACTGCTCAAGAAGGGCAGGGAAAGGAGCGTGGAGCTGCGCGAATCCTACGACAAAAAATCCGCAGACGCCAAGAACAGGATACTCTCCCTGGAAAGGCAGAAGACCGAAAAGCTCGTGGAGGGAATAGTGGCAGACGCGAAAAAGCAGGCCGGTTCCCTGCGCTCCAAAAAGCTCGACCAGAAGGCGCTCAAATCAGTTTTCCAGAATTTCATTTCCAACCTGTGAGAATATGCTTGAACCGGTAAGGATGCAGAAAATCGTGCTCCTCGCGACCAGGAGCAGCGAGAACGGGCTCATTTCCGCGCTCCACAGGCTCGGAATGGTCCAGGTGGACCACCTTGAGCTCGGCGGCCTTGAGAAAGGCAGGCCGCTTGAGGTGTACGATGAAATCTCCAGGGAGCTGGTGCGCGTGCGCTCCCTCATCTCCGCGCTTTCCTCCATAGCCCCCCACGGCTCCAGCAGCGCCGTCTCGGCCAGGGAGCCCGAATATTCAAGGACGCTTGCGGAATCCCGCTCCATTTCCATAGACGATTCGCTCAGGCAGCTCGTAAAGTCAAAATCCGATTTAGCTGCCGGCATCAAGGACCTGGAGAAGCGCCTCTCAGACCTGAACAGGCTGGCCTCTTTCCCGAGCATGGATTTCTCCAGGCTTGAGACCAAGGGCTTCACGTTCCAGCTCGGCGCGGTTTCCAAGGAGATGCTCCCGAAGCTGAAAAAAGATTTATCCCAATACCTGAAGGGCTCTGGGGAAATAGAGCATGCGCCTTTGGGAAAGGAGAAGGCTGCGGTGCTCATTTTCCATCCGCGCAGGGAGAACATAGATTTCATGCTTTCCAGGTACGGGTTCGAGCGGATAACGCTTCCCCAGAATTTCACTACGTTCGAGAGCGGCAAGGCGAACCTGGAATCCGAGCTTTCCCGCGCGCGCTCCTCGCTTGCCAACACGGACAGCGAGCTTTTGCGCATGCGCGAATCCTTTTTGGACAGGCTTCTCATAGTTGAGAAGGAGCTTTCCATGCTTTCGGACCGCGCTTCCATAGCCGCGAGATTCGCCCAGGGCAGGAAAGTGACCGCTCTGGGCGGATGGCTGAAAAAAACCGACGTTCCCAAACTGGAGAAGATGCTGCGCGCGGATTTCGCAAATGAAACCCAGCTGCTTGAATACAGCGACGAGGAGGGCGCGCCCATAGTGCTGGACAATCCCAGCAACGCGGGCCAGTTCCAGTTCCTTGTTGAATTCTATTCGCTTCCCGCATACAGCGAGCTGGATCCGACGCTCATACTCATGTTCACGGTCCCCATAATATACGGGATGATACTCGGGGACGTGGGCTACGGGCTCATTTCCATATTCCTTTCCCTGCTCATACTGCGCAAGTTCAAAGGAGGAATGCTGGGCAACGTCGCCAAGATATGGCTCACTTCCTCAATAGCCGCGATGTTCTTCGGAGTGGTGTTCGACGAATGGTTCGGGCTGACCCATTTCCAGCTCATAGAGCTGCTGGGCGCATGGGGCCTCAACCTCGGGATTGCAGCTCCGCTCTACGAAGGGCTGAGCCGAAGCCACAACCTCAGCCTTGTGATAGGGCTCACTGTGCTCGCAGGGGTTGCGCAGCTTGGGCTGGGCTTCCTGCTCGGGGCAGTGAACGCATACCACCACGACAAGAAGCACTTCGTTGCGAAAATCGCCTGGTTCGTGGCTTTGATGTCCGGAACGCTTGCAGTGTGCTCGCTCATGTTCAACCTGGTGCCGGCCCAGATAGGAAATTACGCGCTTTACGGTTTAGTGGCGATGGTTCCCGTGATATTCTATACAGAAGGGCTCCCGGGCCTTTTTGAGATTCCCGGGCTTGCGGCCAACGCCATGTCCTACGCGCGAATTGCGGCCGCAGGCGCGGCAGGAGTGATAATCGCGGAAATAATAAACGAGATGTTCGAGCCCACCCCTGAGAGGGGGATTTTCGTGCTCATAATATTCATACTGCTGCACGTGTTCAACGCCGCGCTGGCGATGTTCGAGAGCATCGTGCAGGGAGGCAGGCTCAATCTTGTTGAATTCTACTCAAAATTCTTCCAGGGAGGCGGCAAGGCGTTCGAGCCTTTCGCCATGGAAGGATTGAAAGACAAATGAAAAAAGGTGAAAAAATATGGCAGATCCAACGACAGCAGCAAGTGTGGCGGCCACGGTAACAGGAACCTGGCTTGGGGATCCGGGAGCGATAGCGTTGAGCGCAGCCATCGCGATGCTCGGTGCGGCAGCGGCTACCGCGGCAGTGCAGAGCAGCGTGGGCTCGAGCGCCATGGGCGTGATTGCGGAAAGGCCCGAGGAATCCAGCAAGCTCCTGATATACTACCTGATTCCTGAATCCATACTGATATTCGGGTTCATCGTGTCCTACCTCATAGTGAGCAAGATCACCAACCCAATATGAGCCGGGGTTTTTGAATGCTCCAGGACATAAAAGGCGCCATCCTCAAGGAGGCCAGGAAGGAAGGAGAGAGCGCGCTCCAGAAGGCCGAGGCCGAGCTTGAAACCGAGTTCGCCAAGATACGTTCGGAAGGCGAGGCCAAGGTGAAATCCTCCGAAGAGGAGGCCAGGAAGCTGGTGGAAAGCGAGAGGCGCGAGCGCCTGAGCTGGGCCAAGCTGGAGGCCAAGCGCGTGCTCGCCGAAGCCCGCGAAGACGCGGTCAACACCGCCATAGAAGGCCTCATAGACGAGATAAAGGCCTACTCCAGGACCAGGGACTACGCAGCGAAGCTCAGGAAGAGCGTATCCTCCGTGATTTCCGAATTCCAGGGAAAGGTGGTGGTGCACGTGCGCAAGGCCGACAAGAACCTCATCTCGCTTCCTGACGCTTCAGTGAGCGGGGACGCGGACATACTCGGCGGAGCCATAGTGGAAAGCAAAGACGGTAAACTCAGGATGGACCTGAGCATGGAGGAGCTGCTGGAAGCCAACCGCGACGCGGTGCGGAAGGACATATACGCCGCGCTCTTTTCCGAGAAGAAGAAAAGATAGCAACGTGAACATATGGAAAAACCTCTTACGGGTGCAGGAGGCGTGGCTGGGAAGGCCCGCCGGCTTTACAGGGGGATTGCAGAGGCCAACCCATTCTACCGGCCCTCGAAATACGGCTATTCCAACGCCCGCGTGAGCTCCATGAAAAGCCTGCTCCTCAAGAAGGAGCTTCTACAGGAGCTCGCGAGGGTGCGCAGCATAGACGCGGTCGTGGGGATGCTGGAGCGCACCCCGTACAAGGAGGAATTGGTGAAAGCATCCATAAAGCACCATGGTTCTGAGCTTGTGGAAGTCGCGGCAGCGAGGCATTTCGCCTCGGTAGCGCAGAAACTCGTGCGCATAGCCCCGAAGGAAGACCGCAAGGCCGTGGACGTGCTCCTGACCAAGTGGGACGTGGTGAACACGAAAATACTTTTGAACGCGAGGCTCACCGGGAAAACCTACCAGGACGTTGCCCCGTTCCTCATGCCCCTGGAATCCCTGGACGAAGCCGAAGCGAAAGGGCTTTTCGAGGGAAAAGGAACCGCTCTTTTCATGCGCTTCGTGAAAACCCGGCTCGGGAAAGGGCTGATGGAGAGCGGCATGGTTTCCAACACGGAACTTGAGAAGCTCTTCATGAATTTCGGCAATGCGGAAATAATGAAGCTGGAGCTGCTCCTGGACACTTTCTACTACTCGCTCTACCAGAAGAGCGGAATGTTCCTCACGCGCGAGATGGCGCCCATAGCGAAAACCTTCGCTACTGAAATAGACCTGAAGAACGCCACTACGATAATACGGCTCAAGCGCCACGGAGTCGGAGAGAAGAAATCCATAGGCAGATTCCTGATTAAGGGCGGAAGCAAGCCGCTCAGGAGTTTTAGCGGGATGATGGAAGCCAAGGACGAGAAGGACACGCTCAAGGCCGCTGCCCAGCTCTTCGGCCTGAAAACCGCGCCTTCGGATGTTGTTGAGCTTGAAATGACGTTCGAGAAGATTCTCGGCGCAGCGAAAGTGCGCGCATTCTACCGCACCACGCTCTCGCTGGGCACATTGCTCGGCTTCCTGCTGCTGAAGGAAGAGGAAGTGAAGAACATAAGGAAAATAGCAACCGCGAAGGAATTCGGCACTCCTGACAAGAAGATAGAGGAGATGCTGGTGTTCCAGAACTGATGTGATGGAATGGCCCAGGGAAAGATAACCGTGCTCGGGGAAAGGTACTTCACCGAGGGATTCATGCTTGCAGGGGTGCAGGATGTTTTCACAGTGGAAAAGGACGCGGAGCAGAAGCTTTCCCAGCTCATAGATTCCAAGGAATACTCAATAATATTCATAAGCGAGAAGCTCGGCGACCAGATGGACTGGCGCCTGAAGAAAAAGATATCCAACCTCGCCTACCCGGTGGTGGTCGCGCTTCCCGATGTTGCAGGAGAAAGCATGGAGGCAGCGAACATAAGGGCGCTCATAAAGCGCGCGTTGGGCTTCGACATAGTCGCAAAGCAATGAGCTGGATGCAAATAAACTGAATGATATTTCAAGGTGATTGAATGGCAAAGAAAGGTACGCTGAAAAGGATTTCCGGCCCGGTAGTGGAAGTGAAGGATTTGGACGATGCAAAACTCTACGACGTGGTCCGGGTAGGGGAGGAAGGGCTGGTAGGGGAGATAATCAAAATCGTGGGCGGCACCTCGGTGGTGCAGGTTTACGAGGACACCAACGGGCTCAAGCCCGGCGAGCCGGTTGAGAACACAGGGCAGCCGCTCAGCGTGGAACTGGGGCCTGGAATACTCAGGAACATTTACGACGGGATACAGAGGCCGCTCAAGGACATAGAGGCGAAGAGCGGCTATTTCATACGCAGAGGTATCAACGTCCCTCCGCTCCCGCGCGACGTCAAATGGGACTTCAAGGCTAAAGTTAAGCCAGGGGAGCACGTGAAGATGGGAGATGTTCTGGGGGAAGTGCAGGAGACCGAACTCATATTGCACAAGGTGCTTTCGCCCTACGAAGGAAAAATCCTGAACGTGAAAAGCGGCAAATATACCGTTGAGCAGGAGATAGGCGAAATCGAAGTGGCTGGAAAAAAGAAGGACTTGTACATGTACCAGAAATGGTTCGTGCGCACGCCCAGGCCCTACACAGAGAAGCTCGCGCCCCTGATTCCGCTGGTGACAGGGCAGCGCGTGGTTGATACGTTCTTCCCGATTTCAAAAGGCGGTACTGCGTCCATCCCCGGCCCGTTCGGCTCAGGGAAAACCGTGACCCAGCAGAGCCTTGCCAAATACTCTGATACTGAAATAGTGGTTTACATAGGATGCGGGGAGCGCGGAAACGAGATGACAGAAGTGCTCACCGAATTCCCGCACCTGAAGGACGACAAGAGCGGGAAGCCGCTCATGGAAAGGACCGTGCTCATAGCGAACACATCCAACATGCCGGTCGCTGCGCGCGAAGCCAGCATATACACTGGAGTTACGCTTGCCGAGTATTACAGGGACATGGGCTACAACGTGGCTCTGATGGCGGATTCCACCAGCCGATGGGCCGAGGCATTGCGTGAAATCGGAGGAAGGCTGGAGGAAATGCCCGGAGAGGAAGGATACCCTGCTTACCTTGCGCGCAGGCTCGCCGAGTTCTATGAACGGGCCGGAAGGGTGCGCACCCTGGGAAGCGACGAGCGCTACGGCTCCATTTCAATAATAGGCGCGGTTTCCCCGCCAGGCGGAGACATAAGCGAGCCGGTTTCCCAGAACACCCTGCGCGTGACCAAGGTGTTCCTCGCATTGGATGCGTCCCTTGCGCAAAGGAGGCACTTCCCGGCCATCAACTGGCTCAAGAGCTACTCTCTTTACAAGGACAGCCTGGATGAGTGGCTCAGGGCGAACGTTTCCGATGAATTCCCCGGGATGAGGGACAAGGCCATGGAACTGCTCCAGAAGGAGTCCGAGCTCCAGGAAATAGTGCAGCTCGTGGGCCCTGATGCTCTTCCGGACAGGGAGCAGGTGATTCTCCTGGTTACGAAAATGCTCCGCGAAGACTTTCTTCAGCAGAACGCGTACAGCGATGTTGATGCGAAAGCGAGCTTCAAGAAGCAGAACCTCATGCTGAAATCCATAATGACCTTCCACGACAAGGCGATGCACGCAGTGGACATAGGAGTGCAGCTCAAGAGAATCCAGGGCGTGCCAGTTACGGCCGCGATAGGAAGGATGAAGGAGATAAGCGAGGCCGAGCTCCCGAAATTCAGCGAGCTCATAAAGGAGATAGAATCCGACTTCGCGCAGGTTGCCAAGAAATAGGTGGTTCGCATGAAAGAATACAAGACTATTAACCAAATCGCAGGCCCGCTGGTTTTCGTTGAGGGAGTCAGCGGAGTGAGCTATGGCGAGATAGTGGAAGTGATACTTGGAAGCGGCGAGAGGAAGAAAGGCCAGGTATTGGATGTTAGCGAGAGCATAGCCGTTGTGCAGGTGTTCGGGACCACGGCCGGAATAAGCACCTCCCACAGCTCGGTCAAATTCCTCGGGGAAACCATGCGCGTCGGTCTTTCCACCGACATGCTCGGCCGGGTTTTCACAGGAATGGGCGAGCCCAAGGACAAGGGGCCCAGGATAGTCCCTGAAAAGAAGCTGGACATAAACGGGCTTCCGATTAACCCATATTCAAGAGCCACTCCTGCGGACTTCATACAGACTGGGGTTTCAACCATAGATGCGATGAACACATTAGTCAGAGGGCAGAAGCTCCCGATTTTCTCTGTTTCCGGACTGCCGCACAACCAGCTTGCTGCGCAGATTGCGCGCCAGGCAAAGGTGCGCGGGACCGAGGAGGAATTCGCGGTCGTTTTCGCGGCTGTGGGAATTACCCATGAGGAAGCATCCTTCTTCATGCGCGACTTCGAAAGGACAGGCGCATTGGAGAAATCCGCGATTTTCCTCAACCTTGCCGACGACCCGAGCGTGGAAAGGATAATCACCCCAAGAATTGCGCTCACGGTTGCGGAATACCTCGCGTTCGAGCACGATATGCATGTGCTCGCAATCATAACAGACATGACCAACTACTGCGAGTCCCTGCGTGAAATCGCAGCAGCGAGGCAGGAAGTCCCAGGAAGAAGGGGCTACCCCGGATACATGTACACCGACCTTTCCACCATTTACGAACGAGCGGGAAGGGTGAAGGGAAAGAAAGGAACGGTTACGCAGCTTTCCATACTCACCATGCCCGGGGATGATTTGACGCATCCTATTCCGGACCTCACTGGTTACATTACCGAAGGGCAGATAGTGCTCGCAAGGGACCTGCACAGGAAGAACATCTATCCCCCTGTGGACGTGCTTCCCTCGCTTTCCAGGCTCATGAGCCTTGGTATCGGGCCTGATAAGACGCGCGAGGACCACAAAGGAGTTTCGGACCAGATGTACGCAGCATACGCGACAGGAAGGGACTTGAGGAGCCTGAGCGCGGTTGTAGGTGAAGAGGCGCTCACCGAAACAGACAGGAAATTCCTGCGCTTTGCTGATGAGTTCGAGAACAAATTTGTTCGACAAGGCCCGTACGAGGACAGGAGCATAGAAAGAACCCTGGACCTTGGATGGGAACTGCTGTCCCTGCTTCCTGAAGAGGAACTCAAGAGGGTGAAGAAGGAGCACATCGCGAAATACCTGCACGGGAAGAAGAAGGAGGAACAAAAGCCCGAGGCGAAACCCGCGAAGGAAAAGAAGTAACCGAGCTGATGATAAGATGGCACAGGAGCCGAACCCGACCAGGATGGAGCTGCTAAAGATAAAGGACAGGATATCCCTTGCCCGCAAGGGCCACAAGCTCCTCAAGCAGAAGCGGGACGCGCTCATACTTGAATTTTTCAAAATCCTGAAAAAGTCCAAGGACATAAGGAGCGAACTGAACATGCGCATGAAAGGCGCGTACGCTTCGCTTGCGGTTTCCGAGGCCCACCACTCTGCTCTTGAGCTTGAGGCGGTCGCGCTTTCCAACCGGAGGAAAATGGACGTGGACGTGCAGGTGAAGAACGTGATGGGAGTCAAGATACCCAACATCACATCATCCATAGAGCACAAACCCTACCTTAACCGAGGCTATTCAATAATCGGGACCACGGCGATGCTGGAAAAAACGATGGAGGAATACGAGAGCGTGCTGGACATGGCAATCCAGCTCGCTGAAACCGAGATTGCGATTAAGCGGCTCATCGGGGAAATAGAGAAAACCAAGAGAAGGGTGAATTCACTTGAATTCATAATGATTCCGCGGCTTGAAAGGCAGCGGAAGATGATTTCCTTCAAATTGGATGAATTAGAGAGAGATAGTTTCGTTTCCCTGAAAGTTATAAAGAGAAAGCTGGAGAGAGAAGCTAAGCACTGATAAATTCTCAAGACGTCATGTTTGACAAGCGTCACTAATGCCTGTTGGACGAGTTTTTCGCATATTCTACTTAATTCTGGCAAATTCCACTCCAACTCCCTTCTTGCCGTCTGTCAGGTTTCGTCCCCCTTCCCCCCAGCTAATGCCAATGTAATAGTTCGAGCCGGGCACACTAATAGTTATGTGAGGCGTCATAGCGCCTGCTGAATCTACTTTGATTTCAATCTGCTTGCCCTTAAATTCCTTATACGCCTGCTCGCGCGTCTCCTTAGAATACTCATAATATGGGCTTGAATTTCTGGCTGTCTCGAGGATTGTGGGCCATATGCCATATAATGCATTTTTGATGGTCTTTATCTCGTTTTGATAATTCTTCAGGGCCGGCAGCGCATGTTCAGGATCATTTTCTATCATTTTATTTAGATCCTTCTTTGCTTCGCAGAGGTCATAATATTTTTCGATAAAAACGCTTACCGAAGTTGTTTTTACGGGTTTTGGTACGACCAGATTCACCATGATATCACGTATAGATATTTATGTGGTGAATTTTTATTTATGCTGTTTTTGTATCTACAAAAGAAAGAATGCCTTCTAGTTAAAACTGGCCTAATTAATCTCCAGGATTTTCGCATTCTCCATCGTTTTCCCTATCACTTCGCACAATCCGATTTTTTCCGCAATTTTGTCCACGAAATCAGCGTCAGCCCTTGTTTCCGGATTCGGAGCAGCCACAAGCGAGCAGCAGTCCTTGTACGGCTTTATTGAAATCCCGTAAGTGCCAATTTTTTCCGCAATCCCTATTATTTCGCTCTTGTCCATCCCCACCAATGGCCTGAACACAGGCATTTCCAGCCCCCTGTTCACCGCATAAATGTTCTCAAGCGTCTGGGAAGCCACCTGCCCCAGCGAATCCCCGCTCACAACAGCGAGCGCCCCTTCTTTTTTCGCTATTTCCTGGGCCAGTGCATAGATGAATTTCCTGAACAGCACAAGCTCGTCCCTGGGGGGCATGGAGAGCGTTTTTTTGTAAAATTCCGAATAATCTGCCAGGTACAGTTTCGTTTTCGCGCTCCCGCCCCATTTTGCAAGCTCGGAAATCAATTCCATTATTTTGGATTTTTCAGCTTCTTCTGCGGATGCAAGAGGGTGCACATGCAAAAACACCACTTCAGCGCCCCTTTTCATGAGCATCCAGCCAGCAACAGGCGAATCAATCCCTCCTGAGAGCAGCGCAACCACTTTTCCCGAGCACCCCACAGGAAGCCCCCCGGGCCCCTTTATTTTTTCAAAATGCACGAACGCCCTCTCCTTCTGCATTATCTGGATATAAACGGTTACCTGCGGCGCATGCAAATCAACGCTCATGTCCAATTTTTCCATAAGTTTCTCTCCCATTTCCCTGTTGAGATCCATGGAAGTGAAGGGCAAGGATTTGTCCCCTCTCTTGGTTTCCACGCGCATGCTTTTCCCGGCAAATCCGAGCGCTCTCGCCTTTTCCACCACAAACTCCACTATTTTGCCTTTATCTTTAGGGACCTCGAAGGCTGGAGCGAACCATTCTATCCCGAATGCTCTGGAAAGCTTTTGTTCAACCGTTTCCTTTTCTGCGTCGGTTTCGAGCAGGATTCTTTTTTCCACTTTTTCAAATCTGCATTGAGAGCCGGCGAACGAACTTCGAACGTTCCTAATAAGGCAATCTTCAAACACGTACCTGTTCCTGCCTTTAAGGGAAACTTCGTTAAGATGGATAAGGAACACGTTCATGCGAATCTATCCCTAATCATTCTTTATATCTATTGCCCCGATTTGCACAGTCTCGCCATTATTTATAAGATATATGCTGACCAATAAGTTCGGATTTTTAGTGCTTAGGATGTTGTGCGGCTCATTTTTTTCTAGCGCTTTGGATACTTCTTCCAATGAGAACCTGTTTCCGTATAAATCCTCAAGCACCTGCAATACTCTGTTTTCCAGTTGTACGACGCTAAACGTCTTATTAGTCCTCACTCCGTCGTATTTAAGTTCAGCTGATCTCCTGTCATTGTGGGTAATCGTGCGAGTGTTCATATTCCGCTCATTCATCTCGAATACTCGTATCCGTATTCTCTCCTTCGTGTAGATGGCCCTGTTGTCGAGTCCTCTTATTATATTCGCAGCTTCGTCATTCAAGGATAAATCCACTCCTCCCACCACACCCCCAACTTTCGTGGCTTTTCTGGAGCCATGGTTTCCAACGCCAACGCCGTAGTTGTTTACTAATTCCATATTATATGAAACTACCTGCATCTCGAAGAACCTTGGGAAAAAACCCGCCAGTACTCTCTCTATAAGTCTTATATCTTTTTCGCACGCCACGTTCAGGGTTTCAAAAGTTAAGTGAAATGCCTCATAGACCTTGCCTTTCGCGTTCGCACCAAGATAGTTCTCTTTAGCTTTCGTGGGTTTTCCCCATCTATCCACCAGGCCAGTCCCGAGATTGAAAGGTCCGTTCGCTAGTATCTTTCTTACAAAAGAGGCGACGCCCATAAGGTTGTTGTTGCGTCCGGTCAGCACAACCTTTACGCCGATACAGTCGAAGATGTTGGGCATTCTTTCCATGGCCTGTATGAAGTCTGGATTAACCTCACCTAGTTTGAGGAAAATCGAAAAATTTGTTTTGGGCCTCGCCACGGCGTAGCCTTCGTATCCGAATGTCTTTATGAGTTCGTTCACCTGCCGCTCCAAAGCCCTTACAACGGTTAAATGCGCCTTCCGCCCCTTTGCAATCTCTCTATCTATTGTTGCGCCGTTCTCCTCGATGTACGCTTTCAAATCCGTACCTTTGCTCCACGATTCACAGAAACGATATACTTCGCTTAATCGGTATATTTCCAGATTACGGACCCGGTGCACAATCTCGGAAGTGTACGAGTCTACACCATGAAACCCGAGTGTGTGGGCTATCAGTGATTGATGGAGAAGTTGATTTGCCAGGCGCCTCTGATCGAATTTTTCCGGATTCATCTGAAATGAAGTAGATATGTTCAATCTGCTGGCATCATCCAATACGCATGTTAAAAATTGGGACGTGTTCAGGCATGCATTTGCAAGATTGGCAGCGACATTTTTTTGGGCTGCACTCCCACTCTTTAAGTGTCTGACTATGCCATACGTTGACAATATTGCGTTTACCTTGTTAGCCACTTCGATATCCGGAATGAAACCAATCATCTTCTCCATGGGACTAGGTATCTCTGGCCGCTCCCTCTCCGAAGAAAGGTGATGAAGAAAAAGTGTAAACGCTACTTCCGGGAGGAGAGTCCGTTCCCATGCGTCTCTTGCCAGATTCGGTCCATGTATCTCATTGATTTTTCGAATGTTTTCAGTCGAAGGCTCCATTAATGGCATCGTACAGTTGGATTTTTTGCATACCTCCCTACGATTGTCGGCTATGAATCTATGGACCATCGCGGCAGGCGTTCGTTTACCCATAGTATAACTGCGAAACAATCCTTTTTAATCATTTGTATCCATAATATATAACATGAAAACAAAAGATAAGCCATCGCCTTCTGAGGGCCGCTTAGCTAAATCTATTTCTGGCCCTAAAGAAATCGGGCGAAGTTCCCCACCCCTAATTATTGAGGGCCCCATACCTATCTCGAAAACTCTTTCAGAACTGAGGAGGATATTGAATGACATCCCTGCCCTCAGATTTGAGATTGATAGAATATGCTATGAGTTGAATCAGAAGGGAATTACTGAACTCCCTTTGTTATCCTTGAGCCTATTTCAGATTCTTGAGATTGGAAAATTTTTTACAGCAGAAGCTGACGGGGATAGAGGAGTATTGGTAATCACCATAAAAGAAACAAAATAAAAT
>JAQTMJ010000004.1:0-8137 GCA_028714395.1 Candidatus Iainarchaeum sp.
AAACCCCGCTCGGGGCGGACATAGCCACGTATTATGAAGCCCTGGACGTGAAGGAAAGGCTGGAGAATGGGACCGGAAGGTATCCCATATTCAACTCGTGCTGCATAGGGTGGAGGATGTACGCGCAGAGCAAGCATCCGGAGCTGCTTAAGAATATAACGATAATAGCCTCGCCCCAGATGACCATGGGCGCGGTTGCGAGGTTCTACATCGCGAAGAAGCTGGGAAGGAAGCCCGGGGATCTGGCCATAGTTGGGATAATGCCGTGCACGCTCAAAAAGAACGAGACCGATGAAAAGATGAAGAACGGCCACAGGTATGTGGATTATGCTGTTACTACGGTGGAGCTCGGGCAATGGGCCAAGGCCAGGGGGCTGGGGCTCGGGGAAAGCGGGGACATATCGGACATCATGCCCTTCAGCTCAGGGGACGGGATGAGGTTCGGGGTGAGCGGGGGGATGAGCCAGGCGGTGCTCGGAACCCTGGCAGGGCTCATGGGCGAAAAGATGGAGGTGCTGGACCTCAGCGAAGAGGGGCCGGTCAAAACCAGGAGCTTCAAAATCGGGAAGCACGTGCTCAACATAGCCATTGTGCAGGGATTGCACAACTTCGAGAAGGTTTACGATGAGATAAAGGCCGGGAAGCAGTTCCACATGGTGGAAGTGATGATGTGCCCCTACGGATGCGTCGGGGGGCCGGGCCAGCCGCCCCTTGCATTGGACAGGATAAAGGAAAGGAGGGCCGGGCTTGTGAAGGCAGGAGGGGAAACCGGCAGCAGAACCCCGCTGGACAATCCAGGGATGAAAAAGCTAATAGACGAATTCTTGGGAAAAATGGGAAGGAAAAAACTTGAGGAGCTCATCTATTTCAACAGATGAGGTAAACTCGAGCGCAGGAGCAGTGCCACAACGCCGCCCATGAGCCCGGTCGCAACTTGCACCACGCCCATCGCAGTGAGGAACGCCGAAGGCACGAGTCCGAACTTGAGGAGCAGGAATGCGGATGCGAAAAGGAGCGCGGATTTCGCTAATACAGAAACCACCAGCGCCCCGGAATACCCGAATCCTTTTTCCAAATGGAGCTTCTTCATTAGATAGATGAGCAGGAGGTTGCCTGTCCATATGAACGGGAGCATGTACAGAAGGAACGGGGTGAATGGTCCGAAAAGCATCCCGCTCAGGAGCGCGGCGATTGAAGGAAGGAACGCTATTGGCGCCAGGTTCCAGTTCCTGAAATGCAACGCCCCGAGAACCAGGAATGCGTTCACGGCGGTTCCTGTGAGCAGCTGCGAACTTGGGAGCAGAAGCGGGAGCGTGAAGCCGAGCACTACGTATACGCCCAGCTCAATATTCGCGTATTGCGCCCCGAGGCGCTCCCCGAAGCCGACTGATTTCTGCCCGAACGTTGCGAATATCTCATCCATGCTTTTCACCTTGCGATCAACTGATTTATCACGGGGAGAACAGCCCCATGAGGTCCCTGGTCAGCCTTATCATGTTCGTCTTCCCGAAGCCCTCCTTCTCCACTATGCCTTTTTTCTCCATGCGCTCCACAATCCTGTGGGCCTTCACCTTTCCTATGCCTTCAAGGCGCGAAAGCTCTGTCTGGAGCACTTTTCCCTTGCTTTCCACTATCTTTGCGAACACCTTCCTTTCATCCGAATCCAGAAGCGAGTACGCGATTTCTTTCCTGAATGCAATGGTGCGGGGCTGGCGCTCCGAGATGAAATAATAGGACGCGGCCCCGATTACTATGCCAAGCAGGAGGACCAAGGGCATGTATCTTATGAGCTCGTTTGCAAAAAGCTCGTGCTGGCACTCGCCGTTAACGGTGCATACCTGGGGCTCCAGAGCCTGCAGCTGCTGCGGAATTATGTACACGGCCGCGACCAGCACCACGACGCCCAGCAGCATGAGCAGCGTTTTGGCGTTTTTTGAAAGCTCCATAGCGCTCTTTTTCCAGTTCCTTGTATATAAAGATTTCTGCGTTTCACAAAACAATAAGAATGGTTTCAGATTTTGAAACCGCGGTTGCACAAAGCAATATATATGGTTTCAGCAGCTGAAAATGCGGTGAGAAAATGAAGGAAGCTATAATCAAGACGGGGGGCATGACGTGCACCTCCTGCGAACGCGCGATTTCCAACGCGCTCATGAAAGTGGATGGAGTGATGGAGGCAAAGGCGGACTACGCAAGCGAGACCACGAAAGTGAAGTATGATGAGAATAGAGTGAATCTGGATGGCATAGGGAAGGCTGTGGATGCCATTGGATACGATTATGGGGGCGAAGCTGGAGAAAAAAAGGGCTTCAGGCTTCCTTTCTTCAGCAGATAAATGGTGGAATGATGGATGAGCAAATAACCAAGAGTGATGGACTGAACCCTGGCGAGAATGGAAAACAGGGCGGCCAGGCTCTGCCCGAAGCATCCGAACCCCGGGAAAGCGCTGAAGAAAAGATTGAGGAAAATGATGGTCTGAAAAACTCAACTCCGGAGCCTGAACCGAAAAAAGAGGAACCCGAACCGAAAGCGAGCGAAGCAAGCAGTGGAGGAGAAGGCTTCAAATTCCCCTATGGGATTGCGTTCATTTTTTTCGGGGTTGCACTGATTTCGTTCATATATTTCGCATACGGAAAAAGCGCTGAAGCGCTCCAGCTTGACAAGAACATTGCGTTGCCCATGCTCTTTGCCTTCGGGGTGGTTACCGGGCTGCACTGCATAGGGATGTGCGGCAGCTTCCTCATTGCTTACACCTCCAAGAATATCGCGAACGGAACCGCGGACAGGTGGGCGCACCTGAAATACGGGGCTGGAAAAACTCTATCATACACCATGATTGGCGGGGTTTTCGGATTCATAGGCTCGGTGTTCGCATTCACCCCGGAAATAAGGGGGGCGATAGGGATTCTGGCAGGGGTATTTCTCATCATCTACGGATTGAACATGCTCAACATATTTCCTGCCCTGAGGAAATTGCAGCTGCGGCTCCCTTCATTCGGCCAGGCTGAAAAGGTGCAGAACAAGGGGCCATTTTACATGGGGCTTGCGAACGGCCTTTTCATCGCCTGCGGCCCATTGCAGGCGATGTACATTTACGCAGCAGGGACCGGAAGCCCTGTGCAGGGCGCGCTTTCGCTGCTTGTGTTCGGGCTAGGAACATTGCCGTTCATGATGCTGTTCGGATTCAGCCTGAGCAGCCTGTCCAAGCACCTTCACAAGATAATAAAGTTCTCTGGGGCGCTGGTGCTGGTGCTCGGGCTTGTGATGGCAAACAACGGGTTCAACCTTCTGGGGTTCAGCGGCTTCGCATCCGCGCCTGCCGGGGGAAGCATCGCAAACGTGAGCAACGGAACCGGAGCGCAGGTGCAGACCATAAAGATGACTGTGGATGGCTTTGGCTGGAGCCCGGACAGCTTCGTGCTGAAGAAAGGAGTGAAGGTCAGGTGGGTGATAGACGTGAAGGAGCTCACAAGCTGCAACAAGGAGATAATAGTGCGGGATTATGGGCTGGACATAAAACTGCGGCAAGGTGAAAATATAGTGGAATTCACTCCGGATAAAGAGGGCACTGTCAGGTGGAGCTGCTGGATGGGAATGATTCCTGGGACTTTCCAGGTAGTGAATTGAACAGGTGGTATGATGGGGAATGAAAATCAGAGCGAACCTGCAGCGCAGGGAGCAGGGGCGAATGATAAAGCACTCGAGAAAAAAGGCGGATTGCCGCTTGGGCTGATGGCCATTGCAATAGTCGCGCTGGCAATAGGATTTGTAATGGCGAATCCAGGCACGCTGAGCCAGCTTGCCGGGGCCAGCAATGCGAATATCAATGCGAATCCAGTGGTTGCAAATTTGGTATCAGCTCCAAATTCTGGGGCCCAGGCTTCGGCAGGTTCGGCTAACGGGCAAGCGGCTTTAGCCCAGGGTGCACAGCCTTCGGGAGACGTTCAGGAAATAAGGATGGATGTGCTGGCAAGCGGATGGAGCCCGGACAGCTTCGTGCTGAAGAAAGGGGTGAAAACCAGGTGGGTGATAAACGCGAAACAGCTCACGGGCTGCAACCAGGAGATAAAAGTGCCGGACTACGGGCTGGACATAAAATTGCAGCAGGGCGAGAACATAGTGGAATTCACCCCGGACAAGGAAGGGGTGGTGAGATGGAGCTGCTGGATGGGAATGATACGGGGGACTTTCGTGGTGGTGAATGACACGGGTAATCAGAGTGCGGTTTCACAGGCGCTCGCGAACGCACCGGCTCCGAAAACAGGCGGATGCGGATGCGGCGGATGAGCGTTCAAAATTTTTCTATTTTTTCCAATAATTCATCAGTTGTTTTTGCTTCTGACAGCGAGCCGCGCAGCGATGCGCTGCCCGGAAGGTTTTTGAAAAATTCAAAGCACTTGAGCCTGAGGTCGGCGAGCCTGCGCTCCGAATATTTATCTACTATTTTCAGGTATTCGCAAAAAATGCGCTTTTTCTCCTTCAGGGTGGCTGCTTCCTTTCCCTCGAAAACCAGTGGATTGGAGAGCGCCGCGCGCCCAATCATGAAGGAATCGCAGAAATTGTTTTTTACCAGGGCTTCACCCTGCGCAATCGTGCGTATATCGCCGTTGCCTATTACCGGGATTCCTGAATTTTCATTAATCTTTTTTATAGCTTCCCAGTCAGCCTTCCCGGAATAGAATTGATTCGGAGTTCTGCCGTGCACTATGAGGAAATCCGCATTTTGAGTCGCGGCAACTGCCGTGAGCGTTTTTTCCATGGTCTTGGCAAGGCGCATTTTCACCGAGACAGGAAGTCCTGCTTCCTTTGCTGCGCCCACGATTTTTCTCAGCAATGCGGGCTTTTCGAGCAGGGCGCTGCCGCAGCCCGAGCCGAAGGTTCTTGGGGACGGGCAGCCTGCGTTTATGTCTATCCATTTAACAAATGGGAAATTCTTGGCTATCACAATTGCAGCCTTTTTGAAATCATCCGGAACAATTCCCACGAGCTGTACACCCAGATGTTTCTCATTTTCGCTGAGCTCCAGGTGGTTCAGGTATTGGGAACTTTTGGAGAGCGCGGAAGCGGAAACAAGCGGAACCATGGCCGCTTTGGCCCCGTGCTTCTGCACCAGCAGCCGGAACGCAAGATTCGTGTAATTGTCTATGGGCGCTAGGTAATTTTTCCTAAGCATCCCAACCACCCAGCCATTCGCAATTCCTGGAAAGCTTTTTTGCTTTTGCGTCGCGCAGGGAGAGCCAGCTGACGCCGAGCCCGGAAGCGGGCTTTGCATGCATGTTTTTCGCGCTCACGCTGAATACCAGCACAGGAATCCAGCGCTTTCTCCTCCTTGAGCCTGCGTTGTGGCTGCTTTCATAAATTACGCCGTGGATTTGCGCGTCCATCCCGAGCGCCGAGAGGAATAATTCGGAAAGTTTCTGGACTGGATCAGAGCCCTGGGGCGCGATGATGCACGGAAGCTCCAGGCTTTCGCTTTCGCCAGTTTTCATTTTTATGAAAAGGAGCCTGCCGCGGTCCTCCAGCGCGCCTGCGAAAAGCGCCTCGGGCTTCTGGATTTTTCTGATGCGCATGAAGGAATTAGGGAAACAGGCATATAAAATCCAGCGCACGCGAAGGAGAAGCGAGTTCTGGAATATACTTTTAGGGGAACAAACAGATTGTTTGGCCCCTATGCGAAGGTGCGGAGCACCGAGCATAGGGGGTTTGATGCATGTAATAGAGGAGGGGTTGTTAAGGGGAAGCTAATTCTAGAATATGCCCCTTAAACGGAAATGTTTATATTGGTTAGATAATATTCTAAAGCGTCAGCGCAAACAACGGGCTTTGGCAGGTGTGGAAATGGACCGGCAAATCGAACAAATTGTGAGGGATATTTCTTCCTTGAAGGTGCAGGGCGCCAGGAACGTGGCCAAGAGCGCTGTGGAAGCGCTCATAGTGCAGGTGATAAAATCCAGGGCGAAGAGCAGGGATGAACTCTACTCGGAGTTGCTGGAAGTCGGGGATGCTCTTGCATCCGCAAGGCCCACCGAGCCCATGATGAGGAATGCGATAAACGACGCGGTTAAATTCACGTACATGCAGATAAAAACAAGGCCGGCCCAGGACGTGGAGGCGCTCAAGAAGATGGTGGTGCGCGAAGCTTCCGCATATTTCAAGAAGATGGAAACGGACCACAAGAAAATATGCGACTACGGGGCAAGGCTGATTCCTGAAGGCGGGATTGTAGTTACGCACTGCCACAGCTCCACTGTCACAGGCATACTGAAAAGGGCAAAGGATTTGGATGTGGATTTCGAAGTGGTGGCGCTGGAGACCAGGCCAAGGCTCCAGGGGCGCATCACTGCGAAGGAGCTTTCTGATTACGGGATAACGACTACGCTGGCCGTGGACGGCGCTGCGAACCTGCTCATCAAGGACGCGGACTTGTGCATGGTTGGGGCTGATGCCATAGGCTCCATGGGGGATTTGATAAACAAGGTCGGAACGTCCACGGTGGCGCACATAGCGCGGATGCACGACGTGAGCTTTTACAGCGCCGCTGAACTTTACAAGTACGACCCGCTCACGCTCTTCGGGAACAGGGAGGGAATCGAGGAGCGCAATGCCTCGGAGGTGTGGGACGGGGAGCCGAAAAAGGTGAAGGTTAGGAATCCCGCATTCGACGCGACCGCTGCGCGCTACATCAATGGATACATAACCGAGCTGGGGGTGGTGCCCCCGCAGGCCCTATTCGGCATAGCCATGGCCAAACTCGGGCTGAAGGTGGACTAGGTGACTGCTATGGCTTCCAAATCAAAATCAAAAGGCACGAATGGAAACGATGTCACGCTGCACAAGCCAGGGGAAAAGGTGTACGTGGAAAAGGAGCGCAAAAAAGCGGACGTGTGGAGGATAAAACCGTACATAGTGCAGGCAAAGAAAATCAACATATACACCGGGAAGCGCATAGTGGTGCTCAATAAACGGGAGGCGCAGCAGAACGACATCTACGCCGGCTACAGGGAGATTCTCCAGTTCAAGGGAAAGGAGATGGCTGTGGTGGTGGACGTTTCAGGGGACGAGGTCGTGAAACCCGGCGAGGTCGGTATTTTCAGGGACGTGAGCGACGAGCTGGAGATAGGCGACGAGGACATTGTTGAAATCATACACCTGAACAGGCCTGCTTCGCTCGAGTACATAAAGAAGAAGCTGGACAAGAAGGAGCTGAGCGCGGACGAAATACAGACCATAATACAGGAGCTGATGGACAACAAGCTGAGCGAAGCTGATCTGGCGGCCTGGGTTTCCGGGATGTACGTCAACGGGCTGAGCGACAGCGAAATAGTGGCGCTCACCACGAACATAGTCGCCAGCGGGGAAAAGCTGGAGCTGGGGCAGGAACTGGTGGCTGACAAGCATTGCATAGGCGGCGTGGCCGGAAACAGGACCACGATGATTGTGGTGCCCATAATAGCGGCTGCCGGAATTTATATACCGAGAACTTCCAGCAGGGCCATAACGAGCCCGGCCGGGACCGCGGACACCATGGAGGTGCTTGCGAAAGTGGATTTCAAGATTGACGAGCTCAGGGACATAGTGCTCAAAAGCCACGGGGCGATGGTGTGGGGCGGCGGGCTCAACCTTGCGAGCGCCGATGATAAATTGATAAAGATAAGAAATCCGCTCAGCCTGGACCCGAGGGGGGTGCTGCTCTCCTCCATACTTGCGAAAAAGAAGAGCGTGGGGGCGCGCAACGTGGTGATAGACATACCCATAGGGAGGGGCACCAAGGTGAGCTCCATGAACGAGGCCCAGGAACTTGCCCAGGACTTCCTCAAGATTGGGAAGATGCTCGGAATGAATGTTGAAGCGCTCATAACCGACGGTAGCGAGCCCATAGGGAACGGCATAGGGCCTGGATTGGAGTGCTTTGATGTGCTCCAGGTGCTCGAGGGCACCGGGCCCGAGGATTTGAGGCACAAGAGCCTGATAATAGCAGGGAAGCTGATTGAGCTTTCGGGCAAGGTGGAAAAGGGCAAGGGCTACGATGTTGCGGAGCATTTCATAGACAGCGGAAAAGCGCTTGCAAAAATGAAGGAAATTATAGAGCTGCAGGGCGGGGATCCGAAGGTGAAGAGCTCGGACATGCCCATAGGGC
>JAQTMJ010000004.1:8147-14171 GCA_028714395.1 Candidatus Iainarchaeum sp.
GAAGGAGATAATAAGGGAGCAGGGCGGGAACCCAGACTTCAAGGAATCCGACATCCCGATGGGCCAGTACAGGCACACCGTGAAGGCGGAGAAGGAGGGGAAGATAAGCCACATAGACAACAAGGCGATATCGAAAATCGCCAGGATAGCCGGGGCGCCGGGGGACAAGGGGGCGGGGCTGAGGCTGCACCACCTGAAAGGGGACAGGGTGGAGCCTGGAAATTTGTTGTTTACCATCTACGCCGAAAGCGAGGCGAAGCTGGAATACGCGGTAAAGGCTCTTGAAGCTCTTGAACCTGTGGAATTGCAGAGGATGCTGCTGGACACGGTTGTGGAGGGGGGAAGCAGCACCCAGACCGAGGAGACATAGGCGAGCGGATGAGGATAACCGGAGTGTTCGCAAGGGAAGTGCTGGATTCCAGGGGAAACCCCACGGTAGAGGCCGAAGTAAAGAACCGGGAAGCTTCGGCAAGGGCGATAGCCCCCAGCGGGGCAAGCACGGGGATGCACGAGGCGCACGAGCTGCGCGATGGGGGAAAGCGTTTTTTAGGGAAGGGAGTGCTCAACGCGGTCCAGAACGTGAACGGGATAATCGGCCCTGCGCTCCTGGGCATGGAGCTTTCGGAGCAGCAGAAAATAGATGGGAAGATGGTTGCGCTGGACGGGACAGAAAACAAGAGCAACCTGGGCTCCAACGCCATGGTCGCGGTTTCCATGGCTGCCATGAAGGCCGCGGCAATGGAGAAGAAAAAGCAGGTGTACCAGCACCTTGGGGGAAGGCTGCTGCCCATACCCATGCTCAACATACTCAACGGGGGAAAGCATGCCGGGAATTCGCTTGCAATCCAGGAGTTCATGATAATACCGAAGTGGCCCGGGAGCTTCAGGAACGCCATGGAGATGGCTTCCGAGATTTACCATGTGCTCGGGAAAAGGCTGGAGAAAAAATACGGGGCAGGCGCGCGGAACGTGGGGGACGAGGGCGGGTTCGCGCCGAACCTGAAGGACTGCCACGCGGCCCTGGACGAAATCCAGGGGGCGGTGGAGGAAGCGGGCTACGGGGAGAAAATCGGGATAGGGCTGGATGCGGCCGCGAGCTCTTTCTATGAGGGCAGGGTGGGGAAATACTCCATAGACGGGAAGAGGCTGGATTCCGGAGCGCTCCTGGACTATTACCTGGAAACGGTTTCAAAATACAAAATAATCAGTATGGAAGACCCGTTCCACGAGGATGATTTCGACTCCTTTGCAGCGATTACCGCGAAGATAGGCGCGAATGTCCAGATAGTGGGGGACGATTTGCTTGTTACCAATCCGCGGAGGCTGGAAACCGCGATTAAGAAGAAGGCTGTGAACGCGCTCCTGCTCAAGATAAACCAGATTGGCACTGTGAGCGAGAGCTTGAGGGTCGCGGAGATGTGCAAAAAGAACGGAATCAGGGTGGTGGTGAGCCACCGCTCCGGTGAAAGCGAGGACAGTTTCATAGCGGATTTCGCGGTCGGCATAGAGGCAGGGCAGATAAAGAGCGGGGCGCCTGCAAGGGGCGAGCGGACCGCAAAGTACAACCAACTGCTCAGGATAGAGGAGGACCCGCGCGTGTCCATGGCAAGGGTGTTCTAGATGGCTGCGCGCCTCTGGATACTCAAGATAATAGACGGGCTGTTCACGCTGCTCGGGGAGATAGTATTGTTTTTCAGCGTATACTCCCTGCTTTCTGGAACTGGATTGGGCATTGCCGGGCTGGGGCTTTTCCTGGTGGCGCTCGGCCAGCTTGCAGGGATAAACGCCATAGGCTACGAGGACCCGAAGAAGCTCGCGCTGTTCTACATGGAGATGCTCGAGGGAATAGGGCGCCAGTTCGCCTACCCGCTCCTGGTGTTCGCGATATACGTGCTGTACAGGAGCCAGCTTTTTCTTGCGCTGGCGTTCACGTTCACGCTCGTGGCGCTCATAAAATCCGTTGCAATTTTCTACAAGGCCAGGCTCATTGAGAAAGCGGGCATCATCTCCTAGTGCCTGCTATCAATTTTCTTACCCGTGAATCTATTTCCATTTCGCGGAATTTCGAAATTGAATAGAGCATGTAGAAGCCTATGGATATGCCCACCCACATGAAGAACACGGTCATGAGCTTTCCCAGGCTGGTTTTGGGAGTTACATCGCCATAGCCCACCGTGGTCATGGTGGCGCTCATGAAATAGAGGGAGGTGAGCCAGTCCCAGCCTTCCACGTAATGGTAGGCCACAAAGCCTATCGTGAGGAATATTGCAACCAGGGATACGGCGAAGTAAAGCCGTTTGCGGTTTTCCTTCGCGACCCACTCGGCCCTTCCGTTCGGTTTTTTCGCATCCGAATCCCGGGGCGCCTGGTTTTTGCGGAATTTCGCCCCTTTTTCCCCAGTAACGTTGAACATATCCATGGGAAAAAAAGGCGAACAACATATATATTGCTTTCTGAAGAATTCTGCTCATGCTTTTCTCAAAGCTCGCCTCGGCTTTCGAGGAAGTGGAAAAAAGAAGCGGCAGGCTGGAGATGACCGACCTGCTCGCGGGAATATACAGGGAAAGCGAAGCTACGGAGGCGAGGAAAATCACCTATCTTATCCAGGGGATTCTTGCGCCGCCCTACGAGGGAATAGATTTGGGCATGGGGGAAAGGTTCGCTGTGCAGGCCATTTCCAGCGCTGCGGGCTATGCGGTGAAAAAGGTTGACGAGGACTACAAGAAACTCGGGGACCTGGGGCTTGTGGCCGAGTCGCTGCTTGGGGAGAAGAGGCAGCAGTCGCTCTCTGCCCAGGAGATGAGCGCCTCCTATGTGTATGATTCGATGCTCAGGATTTCAAAATCCGCTGGGGCCGGGAGCCAGGACATGAAGATAAAGCTGCTCGCGGAGATGCTGAACAATTCCACTCCGCAGGAAGGGAAATTCATAGTGCGCTTTGTCACCGGGCAGCTGAGGCTGGGAGTCGGGGACGCAACCATACTGGACGCGCTTTCATTCACGGCTGCAGGGGACAAGAGCCTTCGCGAAGGATTGGAAAGGGCCTACAATCTTTGCTCGGATCTGGGCCATGTGGCTTCCAGCTTCCTGGAGAGTCCGGAAAGCGTGCTGGAATTCAGGGTGGAGCTTTTCAAGCCCATAAGGCCCGCGCTTGCCGAGCGTTTGAGCACGCCTGAGGACATATTCGAAAAATTGGGGAAGTGCGCGATTGAGAATAAGTTTGACGGGTTCAGGATGCAGGTGCACAAGAAAGGAAAAAACGTTGAGATCTATTCCAGGAAACTGGAAAAAATCACCTTTATGTACCCGGATGTTGTGGAAGCGGCGCGCGCGATAAAGGCAGGGGAAATGATATTCGAAGGGGAAGCGCTCGCGTTCAACGAAAAGAAGAACAGGTTCTATTCGTTCCAGGAAACCATGCACAGGAGGAGGAAGTACGGGATTGCGGAAAGCGCGAAGGAATATCCGCTTTATGTTTACGCTTTTGACATCCTCTATTTGAACGGGGAGGATTACACCCAGAGGAGCTACTCGGAACGCAGGAAAGCGCTTGAGAAAGTATTTCCGAGTGGATTGTTCAGGGTTTCGGAAAAGAAAATCGCGGAAAGCAGCGCGGACATAGAAAAGGCGTTTGCGCATTCACTGGAGCAGGGGCTTGAGGGAATAATGGCCAAGGATTTGGGTGCGCCGTACGTTGCGGGAGCGAGGAAATTCGCTTGGATAAAGCTGAAGAAGAGCTATGGGAAATCCGTGGACACGATTGATGTTGTCGTGGTTGGCTATTACCTGGGAAGGGGACAGAGAGCTGAATTCGAGTTCGGGGGATTGCTCGGAGCGGTGTACAATCCTGAGAGCGGGAAACTGGAAACTGTTGCAAAAATAGGCTCAGGCTACAGCGAGGAGGAAATGCGCAATTTCGAGGAGATGCTCTCGGAAATAAAAACCCCTGAGCCGCCCGCTGACTTGGAATGGAAGATAAAGCCGGATTTCTGGGTGAAGCCGAAATACGTTGTTGAGGTTGCGTTTGATGACATAACGCTGAGCCCCACGCACACCTGCGGGATGAAAAGGGACAAGGGCTATGCGCTCAGGTTTCCGCGCATGATGAGGATGAGGGCTGATAAGGACGAGAAGGAGAGCACAACAACGCAGGAAGTAATAGAGATGTACCAGCTGATGAAAGAGAAAAAGTGAAGTTGCCGGGCGTGTTTTTAATTGGAAAGATTTAAATACATTAAATACCAAATTCATCCATCATTCGGATGAGGTGGGAGGATGGTAGAGCAGCCGGTGAAAGGGGAATACGTATGGTTTGACGGCAATATACGTCCGATAGATGGGATAGGAATAATGCTGGATACAAGCAGCTTGCATTATGGAACAACTGTTTTTGAAGGGATACAAAATTACAACAGCAGAATTTTCAGACTGGGCGAACATCTGGACAGGCTTTTTCACGGTGCATCTGTGCTCCATATGGGAAGTGAAAATATCATATTTCGGCCAGATGGGGGATTTTTCACAAAGGAGGACATTACTCAGGCCATAGAGAAGACCATAGTGGCGAACGGATTCACCGAGGGATGCTACATACGTCCCATTGTATTCCGCGGGAGCGGAAGCATGCTCGGGGTCAATGCGCTTGGAGCTCCGGTGCAGGTTGCCATAATTACCGAGATTTGGCCGCAGTATATATCGAATAAACCAGCCGTTCTTTCACAGTTCAGGAGAATGGATCCGAGAAGCGGCATTGCAGGGGTAAAAGCTGGCGGGAGTTATCTTTTTGGGACATTTGCAAAAGATGAGGCTGTTGAGGCGGACGGTTCGGAACCTCTGATGCTTGACACGAATGGTTTCCTCGCAGAGGCAAGCGGGGCGAATATCATGGTTGTGCTCGACGGCCAGATATGCACTCCATACAATAATACGGGCATTCTGCCCGGGATAACCCGGGACACTGTGATGAATTTCATAGCAAAGGATTTGGGCATAAAGGCCAGAGAAATGAATATCAGTCTGTACGATCTGATTTCAAAGGCAACCGAGGCTTTCTGGGTCGGCACCGCTGCTGAAGTGGCAGCGCTCATGGAACTTTTCATTACGATTGATGTGCTGCAGAGATACAAAGAATCTCTCGGTCCAAAGAAAGCTTATCAATTGGAAACGGCGATTGAGAATGGGAATGGATGTTTTGAAACTCGGCCAAACCCAGTAGTGGGGAAAAAAATAGAATGGTACGAGGGAGTGCTTGTAGGGGATCCTGAGAAAAGAGATCGGCTCATTAAAGCTGGGGAGGATCCTGAGAAAACGATTGCGGGACTCGAAAAACAAAAAACGGTCGGTGGTGTTAGGCTCCAGATAGGAACTAAAAGCCCGGTTACTGATCGCGTTGCGGTAGCGTACCGGAACATGACCAGGGGGCATGACGAAAAATATACGAATTTCTTACATAGAATAAGGGTCGGGATGGCGCAGGAGAACTTAGGCAAGAGCACAGGCAGGATGTTAAACAAGAATAAGGCTTGATAACAGACTGTCGGAGTTCCTGCCCGGCAGCAAAATGGCGAGCATCAGCATTTAATAAAAGTTCATGATGCAATTTAGACTTATGGAGATACGGATTTTTGTCACCGGCGGCACCATTGACGATGTTGATATAGACAGGAAAACAGATGCGAAAGGCACGCGCATCAACTCGCTGCTTTCCCAGGCGCGGGTGAGCCTGCCGGTTGCGGTTGAAATGCTCATGAGCAAGGACAGCCGCGAGATATCTGAAAAGGACAGGGAACTTATCGCGAAAAAGTGCAGGGAATGCAAAGAAACGAAATTAATAATTACGCACGGGACGTACACAATGTCGGAAACAGCGGCATTTCTTGCGAAGCGCATCAGGAACAAAACAGTGGTGCTCGTAGGTTCCATGGTTTCGTCCACCAAGAAAAATTCGGATGCTCTTTTCAATCTGGGTTCTTCGCTGATTGCGGTGCAAACACTTCCGCATGGGGTCTATATCACGATGGAAGG
>JAQTMJ010000005.1 GCA_028714395.1 Candidatus Iainarchaeum sp.
TGTAGGTCTGGTCGGTCGCATCGCTGCCGTCCGAATTCAGCAGGGGCCACCAGCCCGTGTTGCCTGAAGAGTAGGTGTTCTGGGATGAATCGGAGTAGAACATCGGATCTGTTTCGTCATAGTCCAGTTCGTTCACGTTGTCAATGAATAGGTTGTTGGGGGAGCCCGAATAGAAGCCGAGGGCGCTATTGTAAACGGTATTTTTTATGAAGATGTTGTTGCCTGAATCGGATATGTAGAAAGCGGCACTGTCTTCATCGCCCAGGGTGTTATACACTATATTGTCCGCGAAGATATTGCGGGCACTCCACATATAGGTGAAGAAACCTCTGTAGACGTCGTGCACAGTGTTGCCGCGGAATTCGGCGCTGGAACTGCTGTTTACAGCAAATGCAGCGCCGGACATGTCATAAACGGTGTTGTTCAGCATGGAGCCGGAAGCTGATTCCAGGTAAACGCCCTGCGTGAAATTGGAAATTTTGCAGTTTTTTATTATTGCGTCGTAGGAGCCGACCACGCTGATGCCATCACCGGTAGCGTCTCCGATTATGGAAAAGCCGTTGCAGTCCAGCGTGATATCGACTTCTTCTATAGTGAAGCAGGTCCCGCTGGCGTCTATGTCAAAGGACAGGTTGTAGGTAGTGCCTGTCGCATCGAGAACGCCGCACACCAGGCCCTGGGTCGGTGTGAGAGGCGCCCAGTCTGTCACGTCCGAAGTGACCATGCCGCCCGATGTTGTGCTGTCATAAGGGTAGCCGCTGCCCCCTTTGCCGATATAAAGATCTGGGATGGAGGATTCGTCTCTGCCCTTGATATCCACAGTGCCGTCAAGCACGTTGGCATAAATATTGCCCTGGTTGAGACCGTCCACAGTATTGTTGTAGTAGTTGCCGCCCACAGTGTCGTTCACGTAGAGGATGCAATCCCTGGTGCAGCTGAAGTTGTTGAGAGCGAAGCGGTTGTTCGAGCCTCCGGAGATTTCTACCGACGACACGGCACCGATGAAAGTGTTGTTGGTGAGGTTCACGCCGCTCTCGGCGCGGTAGAATCTGATTGCGGCGCTGGCGTTTGAAATGAACGTGGAGTTCTCTATCACTCCGCCATACAGGGTCCACGGGAGCAGCGCGGATTGCCCGGTCGCGTTCATCCAGACGTTGTTCATGGTGATGTCATTCCCGTTCAATGTGGTTCCGTACGTGCCGGTCACGGTGATGTTCTCCAGGAAGAAGTGGGTTACCGGAAGGTTGTTGGATACGCCCCCCTTCACAAGGTTGCAGTTGAATATGGATATGTTTGAAAATTCGTTGGGCGTGAATATGAGGCGGTCGGTGGCGCTGCCGCTGTAGGTGATGGTATTACCCTGGCAGTTTAATATGACGTTTGACACGTTGATGGTGATGCAGCTATCGGATGCCGAGGGAATGGATTGGTTGAGGAGATAGGTGTCCGGGGAATTAAGCGTGGCGCAGCCGCTGATTTCGGTGTCGGCAAACGCCAGGCCCATGAGCGCAAGAAGCAGAAGAATAGACGAGATAAAAATTGTTTTACTTCTTATGTTTGGCAATATCAAGAACATCCCCTCTACGCCTGCATGCACACGCAAAATTTATAAAGACTTGGCCTTCGCAAGGGGAAATTTGCTCACGTTGGAAATGTTTTGTCGCATTTTTCGTTTTTGCGTGCGGGAAAAGCAGTTGGTTCACTGGGGCGCGCCGCAATAGTTATTTGCGGCAGCCTCGGGAGCATTCAGCGGTTGTTGTACCAGTAATGCAGGGTTTCGTTGAAAGTCCCGTCGGCGTTCCTTCCGGAAGTTTCATTGTACCATGCAGTGTATTCCTGGGTTTCCGAATCGTTCCCGTTGGATTTCAGGAGAGGCCACCAGCCCGTATTGCGCGAGGAAAGGGTGTTCTGCGCGGACCCGGAAATGAACTTCTGGACGGTTCCGCTGTACTCTATTTCATTGACGTTGTATGTGAACAGGTTGTTCGGGGACTCGGAATCCATCGCAAAGCCGCATATGTAGTTGAACGCAAGGACGTTCTTCACTGTATTGTCCGTGAACGTGTTGTCCGGGCTTGAGCTGAGCAGGAATCCGAACCTGCAATTGGAATCCGCGGTGTTGTTCGTGAACGTGTTGTTGCTGGCCCCGTAGAGCTGGAAGCCGTTGCCCATGAGTATCGTGGGGGGCATCGTGCCCCGCGCGCAGCTGGAGGCGTAATTGTTCACTATCCTGTTGTCGGAAGTTGAATCCAGGTAAATTCCGGATTCGAATCCGATTATGCGGCAGTTCTTCACCGTGTCGCCGCCAGGCCCTTCTATGCGAATTCCGTAGGCGTGGGCATGGTTGTTACCGGTTATGGAATGCCCGTCGCAGTTTATCAATATTCTGCTTGAACTTACCGTGAAGCATGTGGAATCCTTTGCAGCTATGTTGCCCAGCATGATGCAGCTCTCGGTTACTGTATCGCCGCAGGTGAACACTTTAGTATGCCCTACGCACAGGGGAAGGTTTCGGGCTTTGGCTTCCTGGAGGGAAGACGCATGGACTGAAAGCGCGAGGAGCGCAAAAAGCAGGAAGGTTTCTGCCAGATGTTTAGCGTGCATAACAACACCAATAGCAGATTGAACCTAAAAATTTAATAAACTGACACTTTTTGCAATGGCTGCGCTAGCACCGCTAGGAACTGAAAAGTTGCTAAAGATTCGGTTATTTCCTTCCGAGCACCATTATGACTTCGCCCGGGTAGCCCATGGCCACGAGTATGTTCTTCATCTTGTTCGTGTGGTTGCCCTGGAGAATTACCAACCCATCTTTTGCGGTCCCGCCGCAGGCGAGCTTGTGCTTCAAATCCTTGGCCAAATCGTCGAGCTTGCTCTTGTCTATGCCTTCCACGACCGTAACCAGCTTTTTGAATTTCTTGGCAGTCGCATAGACGGTTATTTTCTTAACCTCCTCCTTGTCCAAAACCTCGCATACGCAAAGGTCCAATATCAGTCCGCACTTGTTACATATTTCTGGCAAAATTTTTCACCTTGGATGTTATAGGGGCTTACTTGTATTTAAATTTTTCCCTATTTCCTTTGCAGGCTTGACCGACGCAGGGGCGCTTTTCTTCGCCTGGGAAAGGTGGGCCCGGATCCTGGCTATGGAAAGCCTGATGGACTTCACCTTGGTGCTCTGGCGCTGCCCTGTGAGGAGCTCCATTTCGAGCTCCTTCAGCTTGGCTGCAAGCAGATCCTCCTTCATTCCCCTTATTTCGCCCATTTTCAAAGACATAGGAACACCGTCATTTGGGCTTCTCCACCGGATTGAGCGGGGAAACCGCGGATTTTATCACTTTCGGGAGCTCCACCTTGGCAACCTTCGTGTCCGGGAAAACCGTGCCCGGAGGAACTATCCTTACGAATATGCCTATGGCCCCGTACTTGGTAACCGAGGTGACGTGGGCTTCCTTCACCAGCCGCGCGGGCTCGCCGGCCTTGGGTATGAAACCCGCTATCACGGACATCCTTTTCGCCCTGCTGCCCCTGCTCATGGTGCCTGAGACTATTATCTCGGAGCCTATGGCCCCGGCGGACATTATTTCCCTGAGCAGGTAGTGAAGCACCATCCTGGCTTTCTTGCCCATCTCAAGCATTTTCGCTGCGCGCCGGCCCATTATCCTGGGCTCCAGGGAAGGGTGCCTGACTTCAACGACGCTTATCTGCGGGTTCTTTATGTTGAACTCCTTCTGGAGCGTTTCCGTGAGCTGGTTTATCACTCCGCCGCGCTTGCCTATTATCTTTCCCGGGTTCATCACTTCAAGCGTGATGCGCGTTACCACCGGCGTGCGCTGTATGTCTATGTTGGCAAGGTCGGTGCGGTCCAGGCCCTTCTCCAGGAACTTCATTATCTCGTACTGGAGGATGGGTTCCTCGATGAACTTCTTTTCGTATACCATCAGGATTCACCTTTCTTCTGCGCCTTCGGAGCCGGACCGGCTTTCTTGGCTTGAATCTTGTTTTCCGCTTTCGCTTCAGCCTGAATCTTGGTTTCGGGCTTTGGCCCGGTTTTTACTTCGGGTTTTGCTTCGGTTTTGGTTTGAACGTTTGTTTCTGGTTTAGCCTGTACTGGTTCAGGTTTCTTTTCCGCAACTTTGCTTTCAATTTTCCTTTCCTGGACCGGTTTTGATGCGGGCTTCTGGGCCTGCGTAATCGTTTTGGACTCGGGCTTTCCCTCTTTTTTCTCTTTTTTTGAAGGGACGCGCTCAGCGACCACTATCTCCACTCTCGCGGTCTCGAAATAGGAATGCATGCGCTTTCCTTTCGGGGCGAGGCGTGGGTAAACATTTTTTTTGTTCGCGGCCGCATGCACCACTAGGAGGTCCTCGCTCAGGCTCTTGGCCTTCGCAGATGAAATCGCGCTGATGAGCGCGTGGAGCACGAATTTCGCGGCCTTCTTCGGATATCTTCCGGGCCTGCCCCCGAGCTCGTGCCTGTGCGCGAGCCCTGAGATGTATTTCCTGAAAAGGATGGGCACTTTGCCTTCGGACGCCTTCTGGAGCAGTTCAAGCGCCTGGGCGGTGGGCTTGCCCCTTATGTTGGAGCACACTTCCGCAAGGTCCTTGTAGCTCGCCTCAATGTCCTCGAGCCTTGCCTTGCCCACCGGGGCTTCGCCGAATTTGTAGGAATACATAAAATCACTTCACAGCCACGAATTTCGAACCGCGGGTGGCTCCTATTCCAGGGCCTGCGTGCAGCACCCTTCCGGTCGTGTGGGAGAAATCGCCCAGGCGTCGCCCGATTTTCTCGAGCGTGATGGGAACATTCTTGAATTCCTTTCCGTTGTGCACGCCGAAAGTGAGACCTAACCACTCGGGAAGTATCACCGCTTCGCGCACGTGTGTCCTTATGATTTTCTTCGGGTTCTTCGCCTTGAGCTCCCTCACTTTCGCCACGAGCTTCTTGAGCTGCGGATTGGTGGAGAGGCGCTTCAGGGTCCTGCGCTCGCGCGAATTCGCGAGCTCCATGAATTTCTCCATGCTCATGCCCTTGAGCGCTTCCTCTTCAAGGCCTTTGTAAACCTCGCGTTTCATTGGGATCCCTCGTCAACGTTGCGCACCGACTTCTTCCTTCCGGTGCTTCTTGCGGCAATGTGCCCGACTTTTCTTCCCGGAGGAGCCCCGCGCGAAACCGTAGTGGGTTTGCCTTCGTGGTGCTGCTTCCCTCCGAACGGATGGTTGTAGGCGCTCATCTTCACGCCCCGGTTCTTGGGCCAGAGGCGGTTGCGCACATGGTATTTGTAGTATGCTGTGCCGGCCTTGAGCAATGGCTGCTCCAGCCTGCCGCCGCCTGAAATTATGCCTATCTGCGCCCTGCAGTCGGCTGAAAGCTTGATGGTTTTCCTGCTCGGGAGGCGCACGAGGACATCGTTGCCTTTCCTGGAAACCACGGTCGCGTAGGAGCCGGGCGTGCGTATGAGCCTGCCCCTGTCCCCGGGCATGCGCTCTATATTGAATATATACGCCCCGTCCGGAATGCGGTAGAGCGGAAGCAGATTACCGGGGTTCAGTTTGGCCTGGGCGCCCACTTCTATGTAATCCCCTATTATGGCGCCTTCTGGAGCAAGCAGATGACCGCGTTCGCCGTTATCGTAAAGCACTTTCATCACCAAAGCGTCGCGCCCCGGGTCGTCAATGAAATCAACAATCTGGGCCCTGAGCACCCCGGTCTTTTCCGCGTCGTCGTAGGGCCTGTACTGCAGGTCCACCTTGTAGCGCGTGGTGGGCGCCTTGTATGCCGGGGAACCATCCCCCCTCCTTTGCTGCTTAAGCCTCTTTCCCATTTCACAACCTCATATAAGCTTCAGTTTCGCCGCTATGTCGTCGCTCTTGGCGCCCTTGGCGAGGCGCACTATGGCGCGCTTCGGGCCCTTGGCAGTGTTGTACATGCGCACAGCCTGCACCTTGGTTCCGAAGAGCTTCTCCACTTCGGCTTTAACGTCGCTTTTTTTCGCTTCGGCGGTGACCACGAAGGTCACTGTGTTCGCGAATTCCATCTTTGCGACCGATTTTTCGGTCCTTACCGGAGATATTATGAACATTCAAGCACCTCACAATTTCTTGAGCTCCTCTATGGCGTTTGCAGAGAAAAGCGTCAAACGCCCCGGATGTGTACCTGGAGCTAGGTGGCGCACCTTGAGCTCGGAAACTTTCACTGCATCCACGCCAGCGAGGTTTCTCGCGGCCTTGAGCACGGTTCCGTCCTTCACCACCAAGAGAACGGATTTCGGAACGTACCTGGATTTGCTCCTCGTGTGCCTGGTCCCGCTCAATGCTTTCGTATTGTCCTTGGCTTTGATTACATCGGAAGCTATTCCCAATTTCTCAAAAGCGTCAAGCACCTGCTTCGTTTTCTTTATGGATTCGAGCGAATTGTCCAGAATCATTGGGAGCTTGGAAGTGAAAATGTGGCCGCGGGATTTGGCGAGCTTCGCGTCCGCGGTTGCCGCAATTGCGGAGCGCAGGGCCTTGTTGTATTCCTTGGGGTTCATCTCTTCTATGAGTATTTTCTGGGGCTTGGGCGGATGGGCGCGCCTTCCCTTCACTGAACTCGGAATGCGCTTTACTTTTCCGTGGTGGCCCTTGGAGCCCACTTCGCGCGGGAGCTTTGCGCCGCCCTGGTTCTTCAAAGAGCCGAAATCCTCCTTCCTTCCCTTGTAATTGGCGGAAGTCTGGAGGCCGGCGAGCCTGAAAGAGCCCTTGGGCTGGTATAATCTGCTCTCGTCGCTGAGCACCGCGCGCTTTATCAAGTCCAGGCGCACCGTGTCTGAAAAACATGCCGGAAGCTCCAGCGAGCGTTCGGTTTTCCCTTCAAGAGAGTAAATTTCAGCTTTCATATAAATCACTGCTTGGGTTCGTTGGACAGGTAGGTGAGCTTGAGCTCCTGGTAGGGGCCGTTGTCGCGCGCGGATACGCGCATCTTCACCAGCCTTTTCGTTGGGCCGGGAACGCTGCCCTTCACTATCACGAAATCGTTCTTCACGAATCCGTAATGAGGGAAGCCTCCGCTCGGATTTACCTCGTCAACGTTTTCAGAAATCTTGAGTATGTGCTTGTTCAGCTCGGTGCGCTTGTGGTAGCCGGTCTGGCCTGCCTGGGGCGCAGTGTATAAAACGTATGCGGGATGCCATTGTCCTAGGGTTCCCACGTGCCTTCTTTTTCCTGTCGCTTTTGGCCTCTGGATGTTTGTTCCGAACCTTTTCACTGTGCCCTGCCAGCCTTTTCCTTTTGTTATCGCAACAACATCGATTATCTCTCCGGGCTTGAAAACATCCTTTGCGCGCAGTTCTTTTCCAAGGAGGGTTTTCGCGAACGCGAGCTTGTCCTTTGCGGTTTTTCCTCCTAAAGCAAGCTCAAAGCGCTCAGGGTGCTTCTTTCCTATCAATGTTTTATTCGGCTGGGTGAATACGAGCAATCGCACATCGTCAATTTCATTTTCATTAAGTTCGGTCTTCTTCACTTTCTTCATTCCGAGGAGCTTGAGCTTCGCTTCATCGGATGCGAGAGTTTCACCGAGAATTTTATGTGCCTTGTAGCCGCGCACCGCGTAAACGTAAACAGGCGGGGCTTCGAGCACGGTTCCGGCGCCGACCAATTCCTGACCTTTCGTGGTGGTGCCTGCCTGGTCCATGTACGCGACTGTGGTCATACCGACTTTGTAGCCCGCGAATCCAAGAACCCTGCTTTCCTCGCGCGAGGGCCAGAACATCTCTGCTACCTGGGTCTCTGCACGCTTCCTGGGCCTGAATCCCCGCGAACCTCTCCTAGGCCTGTGTAGGTCCATAACATCACTCCTGAAGTAACCTAAATTTCCTTATCCCTACTGCATTGCCCAGAGGAAGGAAAACCGGCTTGAACCAGTCCTTCCTTCTATCCATCCTCGGCTGGAATCAGCCAAAGACGGATGATGGGATGCCATTAGAATAATGAGTAGAGAGAATTTGATGGAATAAGTTTAAAAAGGTTATCTGAACGACTGGTACCACTTTTCGTATTCCTTATGGGTTGGAAAACAGCGGAGCACATACATTGTTCCGCTTTCGATATTGTAGATTATCCGCCCCTGGTTTACCTGTTCAACGTTGAACGGCAGGCCGAATTTCAAATGCCTTCTTGGAGGCAGGGCGCTTATTTTTTCAATATGCTTCATGAAAGACTTTCGCTCGTATCTGTCCATAGCGTCCAGGTCGCGCTCGGCTTTTTCCGAAATGCGGATTTCCATCCGATCACAGTTTGTATTTCTTCTTCAGCTCCGCAAGGCTTTTGGTCCTGGTGCGCCGGCCCCGGATTTCGCGCATTTCGGATTCTATGCCTTTGCCCACCAATTTCACTTCTTCTTCGTCCACATAGCGGCCGTAAACCGTGAGCGCCTGCCTTATTACTTCGGTCTGGCTTGCGGCGTAGCCCTTTTCAATCATTTTTTTGATTATTGCCTCATAGGGGGAGCCCAGATTTACGTTCAGTGTCATGCAACCACCGTACTTATTTAGTGCGCATTAGATATATAAATATTGCGTATGAATAGGCTTTGCGCCACTGTTTTCGCAATTATTCGGATTAGAACAAATCTTTCGCTTCGTCCTTGAATTCGGATGCCATTAGGCGCTCCCTCATGAAATCATAAAGCAGCTTTTGGCCTTCCTTCAGCTTAGATTTATCTGCAGAAAGCTTCAGCTTTTGCATGCTCGGGGCAGTATTCGGCAGTACGATTTCGAAATGAACCGAGATATCATTGCCTGGAGTGGAATTGTTATGAAGAAACTCTGCCCAGGAACTATTGCTGATGCCATATTCCTTCAATGTAAGCTCAACATCCGCAAGTTTCTTTCCTTCGTTCGAAGCCTTTACCACAAATACTAGAAGCACATGCTCTCCAAGAGGGCTAATGTCCCCCAAGGGGGAATTTTGAAAAAAGCTGGAGCGCAGCCTGCTGGGCTCGGACATAAATTCGGCGAGGTTCAACGGACCTTTTTTCATAGTGAGAATCCTAGGAAGACACAACTGCCCAGAAAGCGGAGGTTGGACTTGGCTGCCATTTTTCGTTGAAATAGTCTCACTCATGTAAATACACCCAATATAACTTGAGCTAAGTGGAATAAAAAGCTTTCGAAAATGTTTTTATTTGCTTCCTGGCTTACAAAGGCATGCGGAATCTTGTTTTGGAGATAGATAAACTGCGCAAGAGCGGAGTGGGCGCTGAAGCGAGGAAGAGGATGCGCGAGCTCAAGCGCAACTTTTCCTCTGAGGAAAAACTGTTTTCCGAATTGTGCTTCTGCATCCTCACCGCGAATGAGCGGGCGGCGAAAGGGATTGAGATACAGGAAAAAATTGGGAACGGATTCTTAACGTTTTCCGAAAATAAATTGCGGGATTTTTTGAAGAATAACGGGTACCGTTTTTACAATGTGCGCGCCGGGTATATAGTGGGGGCGAGGAGGCATTTTGGAAAATTGAAAAAAACGCTTGCGAAACTGGAAACCGACGAAGAGAGAAGGGAATGGCTTGTGGAGAATGTGAAGGGGCTTGGATGGAAGGAGGCGAGCCATTTCCTGCGGAATGTGGGGTTCAATAATTGTGCGATTCTGGACAGGCATATAATAAAAACCATGCATGAGAACCGGATGATGCATGGGGAGCCGAAAACCCTGAATGAGAAGATGTATAAAAAGTATGAAAAAAAGCTCGGAACGCTGTGCGCTGAGCTGAGAATGGAGCAGGGCGAACTGGATTTTTATTTATGGTTCATGAAGACGGGAAAAATATTGAAATAAACCGGAAACGGTGCTGGTGAAAAAATGCTCGGAATAATAGGCGGAACCGGAATATATTCTTTGGGAAAATTCGAGGAGAGGAACGTGAACACCCCATATGGGTTTGCTTCTGTGTGGGTAGGAAAAATTGCTGGAAAAGAGTGCGTGTTCATTCCAAGGCACGGGAAAGACCATCGCTACCCTCCGCACATGGTGAATTACAGGGCGAACATATGGGCGCTCAGGCAGCTGGATGCGGACATAGTGCTTGCAACCTATGCGTGCGGAAGCATAGCGAAATTCGAGCCAGGGGATTTTGCGGCCGCCGAAGATTTTATAGGGTTCAATGCGCCAACCAGCTTTTACGAGGATTTCAGGGAAGGGATGAAGCACATCAATTTTTCCGAGCCATATGCGGAGGGGGCAAGGATGATGCTCTTTTCAGCGGCCAAGGGATGCGGAGCAGCGGTCAAGAGAGGCGGGATAATAGCGACAACGCGCGGGCCGAGGTTTGAGACAAGGGCGGAGATAGGGGCGCTGGGGAAAATGGGCGCGAACCTTGCAAGCATGACCAATGCATACGAGGCGACGCTGCTGCACGAGCTGGAAATACCGTGCGCAGGGCTGTGCATAGTTACAAATTATGCGTGCGGCGCAGAGAAAACCCACCCGACGCATTCGGAAGTGGTGGGAATGATGGCGAAAAAGGAGAGGGAAGTGAACGAGATAATAAACGGGTTCTCGGAGCTTGTCTGATTTGCTATCTGGTAACTGAAGCGGAATTCACCTGCTCTAAATAATTCCTGTTCCTTTCGAAATAGTCGCGGGAGGGCTTCAAAATCCTGGTTAATTCATTTGCGACTGCGTTCTTCAAATCCACTGGATGGAGCTTTCCTTCCGAGTAGGCTGCTTTGAGTTCCGCTGGGGTTGCGAACTCCGCATCCCCGCCGAATTTCGCAGGGCGCTCTATCTTCAGGGATTTGTTGCGCATGCACAGGTATTCGGCGTATTCTACCAGGGGGTTGCCCTGCACTATTTTCTCAGGGCAGAACGCCTTGGATATCTTGGATTTTATCTCGGCTTCGGAATCGTGTATGAATATCGCGGAGGATGGCTTGCTCTTGCTCATCTTCATGTCTATCTGCGCATCCTCTTTCTCTTCCCCGCGTTTGGCGCTCGAAACCGGATGCTGGGAACTGGAAACCGTGGCATCCATTCTCGCAGGCCCCTGCAGGCCCGGGAGCAGATGGCCGTGCACTGCCGCGAATTTCTTTTTCCCGAGCTTGGGAAAAACTTCGCGCGCGAGCATGTGCACCTTGCGCTGATCCATGCCTGCGTGCGCAAACTGCACGCCTAATTTGGCTATGTCAGCGGCCTGCATAGCAGGGTAGAATATTGCGGATGCGTTGGTTGCTTCGCTCTCCTTGCGCCCCATTATGGTTATGGTGCGGAGCATGCGGTTTATGCTGGTGTTCCTGCCCACGTCCAGCACGGTCTTCCAATAGTCATCGTCGTAGAGCTTGCTCGCGAGCACGTAATCAACTTTTCCCTCTTCCAGACCTAGTGAAATAAAAGCGTGCTTGAAATAGCCCAAAGCTACTTCCTGGATTTTCTCCAGGTTTCCGCCGAGCTTTCCGTTTATCCATGCGTGGTAATCGGCCAGGAATACGGTGGGCTTCACCCCGGCTTCCATGAAATCCTTTATCTTGAGCGCGGTCATCAGGCCAGAGCCTATGTGCACCTTCCCGGAAATTTCAAAACCAATGTAGTGCCTGGGCTGCGAGTAATTCTGGAAAATCTCAAGAACGTCTTCGCGCGTGATTACTTCCTCGGTGGGCGCCCTGCAAACAAGCTCGACTTTTTTCTCCAGGTCCATTTCAACACCATCATACTTTTGAGAGTATCCAGAGTATGGAAATTATGCTGCCTATTATTATTATGGGCGCGGCTATCTTCGCGACCGCGACTATTGCATTTACCGTTGAGACTATTTCTATGCTCTGCCTTGCACCGAGCACGTTTATCCTGAACGGGATTTTGAAGGAGCAGAATGAGGCCGGCTGGATGTCATCAATTGCTTCGCGTACGCAGTCCCGCACCGCATCCAGCAGTGCGCTTTCGCTCTCCAGCGGGTTCAGAACTCCGCGCACCCGGTTCACCGAATGCGTATCTGTTGTGAAAATCCCGACTTCCACGCTGAGGTTTTTCTCCTTCGCTGCCTGCTTCGCTGCCTTCATTAACGCTTCCCGGGTTTCGGGCTTCACTCCGTTGGAATCTATCAGGATGAGCGCATAAGCTGGTTTTGTGGAAAAGACCGCAACCTTTATGCCGGCAAGGCCGACCTGCGGAAGCTGGATGCTCTTCTGCGAAAATCCGAGTTCAAGCCTGGATTTACCGGATTTCCTGGAAAGGGAATCAACCACTGCGCGCATGTATCTGAAGCCAACCGCGCTTCCTGGCTCGAAGCTGGTTATGTCCCCGGTTTCTGCGTTGTGCTGGTCTATGAGCGAGACCATTGGGATATGCTTTTCAGCCTCTGCCATTATGGCGAGCCCGAGGCCGAAGTTCACGTCCTCGGTGGTCTGGGGGGCGCGGGAAATTGAGGAGAAGGCGCAATTCCTGAAGAGGAGGGATTCGGAGAAGCATTCCTCGGAGAATCCGCGCGAGAGGGAAATAGATGAGGCGGAGGGCTTGCATTTCGCGTATTCCTCATCGAAAGCGGAGATTATCTTGTCCATCTCGCTTGAGGCCACGGGATTGAGGTCATGAGTCACAGTTCCGTGGAACACGAATGCGTCCAGCCCGTGCCTCTTTTTCAGCCCCTCGGAAAGGAGGTAGGAAAAATTGCTTCCGCCCAATGAGCCGAACGGGCCGTAGTGCACGTAGGGGATGAGGAATGCGCACGTGCCGCTCTTTCTTTTGAATATGAATGCGGAAAGCAGCGTCTCGGCCTCCTCGCCGACGCGCTCGAACTCGGTCTCTATGTCCTTGGATTCGTAGAACCAGTGCGCGAGAAAGAGGGAAACCGCGTCAAGCGTATTGAGCCCTAAATTCTTTTTCATGGGCGCGTTCACTATCATGAAAAACAGGTAAACAAAACCAAGGAATATGGCCGAGGCGAGGAAGAACTTCCCTATTATCCATATGGGGTCCCCGGAAACCGCGACGATGCTTCCGCTTATGAGGAACACCCCGTATATTATCACCTGGAGCGAGGCGAAGAGGAAGGAGCGCCACTTGAGCACGAACACGAAGCGCGCGATTATGAACCACACCGCGAACGCGATTGAAGCCGCGAAGAATACCACAGCCTCGCGGTAGGGAAAGGCGGAACTGATGAGGAAGGAATATGCAAAGTAGGCAAGGGCGTAGATTATCTGGCCTGCGAGCGAGGCAGCGAGTATGCGCCTGAACGGGATTTTGCGTATCATGAGCTTTATGAGCAGGGAGGTGAGTATGGCCGGGATTGAGAGAAGAAAGAGCCCTTCCAAAGCTCCCTGGAAAACCCCTTCCAGGGCAATCTGGCCCCTGAGCTGGATTATGAATGCGAGGGTGCCGAACAGTATGCCTATTATGAGCATTAGGGAGAGAAGATACTCGGCCTTGGGCAGGGAGATGAACGCGTTGGTCAGGTTCACTGCCTGCTTCATGTTGCCCATGTTCATTCCTTCTGGCCGTCAAGCATGTGCTTGAGGAGATAGACGTTGCTGATGTATTCGGCGGCTATCTTGTGAAAAGGTTTTTTCTGCCTTATCGCGAGCTTCATCAGCTCCAGCGCTATTATGCGCATTTCGGAATTTGCAGAGATTTCTTCCGCTGCCTCAAGCTCCATGTCTGCCATTGTGGAACTTCCCAATAACAATATATAAAACCTTCTGGGATGGAGAGGCTGGGGGTTCGAAAATGCTCCCGCGTTCACCCATAAATAGAAATTTAAATGTTATTATACTAATATACACGAATACATGGGAGAGTGTCATAAAAGGTGGAATCATGGCTTCAAGCGAAAAAGTTAGGTGGGCCGACCGCTTCGATGCAAATGGATTATCAAAAGATGGGCGAAGATACGCTAAAACTCTCAATACGCTATTGGGCAGACTCTCAGCCCCGAAAAGGGAGAGCATAAGACGTGTCCTTGAAGACATGGGTATAGATGTAGTGGATGATAAAAACGTACCGCAACATCGCGAAGCCGGGGATGGCAGCGGGACGGAGAGCCCAAGATCCCATTCAAACGTGCAGATTAGGATTACGGCAGCGTTGCTCAGATGCGTGAAAACTCCTGAGGGACCAGTGGGGCCGGAGGACAGAGCCGCGTATCTCGGCATACGAGATAGCTTGCTTCAAATGGTTGCGGAGGTGCAGG
>JAQTMJ010000006.1 GCA_028714395.1 Candidatus Iainarchaeum sp.
AATCATCGTACTTCTTGTATTTTTGTTCTTTTTCGTCTTTTTTTTCAGCCGCCATTCAACTCACCATGAACTCAAAGTTCGCTCTGCTTGTCTCTCGGGGTGTTTGGGAAGACCAGCAATTTGAGGTCCCCTATCTTGAGAGTGTAAAACTCGTTCCCGTTCTTGCTTATGTTCTTCCACATGCCGCCCACGCCCTTGAAGATGGTCTTGCCATCCTTGTCGGTTATGGGCTGGACTATCCGCAAATCCGGCCTTCTTCCTGCGGAACTTTCAGCCGGGGTTCCGGGTTCGCCGGTTACTTCTTCGAAATCTTCGTCTGCCATTTATACCACCTCAACCGCAAATGCGATTGCTCTGTTCTTATATAAGCTATATACTATATAAATATAGGAAGAGGCGCTTTCCAGTGGCTTCCAAATGATTTGCAGGATTGAAAACACGAAACATGCGCCTGTTTTTTAAGTTTCCCGGCCACACACACGCATGAACAGGAAACTACTCTTGCTAGGGCTTGCGCTAGTGCTTGCGGCGGGATGCGTTGGCACTGAAGAGGGGGGAGCAGAGAATGCAAATTTAACTAATTCAAGCACCGCTGCAAGAGTAAACATAAGCGCGAACTACACCTATGGGAGCCAGGAGCTTGGGGCCAACTGGAGCGAAAATCTAAGCGCATCGGATACGAACAGCAGCAATAATGAAACCAGGCCGAAACTAGCCTATTTTTACAGGAATGGGTGCTCGGCGTGCGCCGCGCTTTCCGGATGGATGGCCAATGAGAGCGCAAAATACGACGGGAGTTTGGAATGGAACAGCTACGACATAGATGAAGCTGGGCAATGGACCACATATCTGGAATTTTCCAGGGCTTACGGGGTTCCGGATAATGAAACCTATATACCTATGGTTTTCATCGGAAAACAGTATTTGTGGGGCATTGATGGAATAGAGAATGGACTGGAAAACGCGGTCAACGAATGCCTGCAGGGGAATTGCACTGTGCCTGCTGATGTTCCAGAAACACAAAATACGGGATAAGAATGATTTGTAACTATAGTTACAAACAAGTTAGAGAGCTTAGAAATACCGGAACAAATTTTTCGCCTCGCTTATTCTTGGAATCATCGCACAGAGGAACGCCTGTTCGTTCATCTGCTGGCGCGTCAAAATGCCGTTCGAGAGATAGTGGATTGCGCCTTTCTTATATCCGATTTTGTCTATGCCGGTAAGCTCAGACATGGCTGCGCCCAAATCCTTGTGCTGATTAAGAAGTTCTATCGCCAGTTTGGGCATCATGAAGCCCATGCTGGTTCCGAACGTGGCTCTTTCGCCGTCGAAAACCGCGCATATTGCAATATCGTATAAACCATCTCCGAATTTGAACAAGCCGCTTTCAAAGCCTATCCCGAAATCCGCGTTTGTGGCTGAATAGGCGGCCCTGGCGCGGTTTTCCGCGCCTTTCAGGGTTTCCTGCCCGAACGGCTGCTCGCCTATCCTGGATTGGACCTTGAGAGTATGGATGGAGAATTTTTTGAATATTTTTTTAGCGCCTTTTTCCAAACCCTGCTTTTTGCTCGGGTTCGCGGAACCAAGGGCGAAAATTACGGGCTTGAGGCGCTTCCCGTTCTTATTTATTTTCTTTTCGTAAATGCGCTGTGCGGAAATTTTCATGCAATCTTCGGCATAGGCGAGCGGGACTGAGATTATGCGCAGGGGTTTGCGGTGGTTGGACTTTCTTATGTGGTTTATCTCATCCGCGGCTTGCTCGGTCTCGCTTGAAACTATTATCGCATCCGCGTCTGTCTGGGGCGCAAAGCCATATTTGTCGTTTATTTCAACTATTTCGAATTTTCTTTTGGTTTTTGATTTTTTCAAAATGCGCGTTATGAAAATTTCGAGATTGCGCTCCCTTTCTGGGTAGGGCACGAATGGGTAGGCCTTGTTCTTTTTTGTGTATGAGTCGCTCGTGAGCCCGATTGTTATTTCATCAAACGCCAGCGCGGCCTTCAGAAGGCGCTCGTGGCCGATGTGAAGGATGTTGAATGTTCCTCCGAGTATGCATTTCATAAGCTGAAAAAGAAGGGAAATGTAATAATGCTAACGCTTTTCCAGATTGGGTTTTTGGGATTCCGGGCTGGAAGGACGCTTCACTTGGGGCTTGCCCTTGCCACCGCCGCCTCCGAGCAAGGCATCCAGGTCTTTTCCAGCCACCATGCACGCCATGCCAAGGAATATTGCACCGATGCCCAGCGCAAGGCCTATGCCTGGTGAAATGCCGCTCAGGAAGGGCATCGAACCGGCCATGGACGCAGGCATGAACGTGGAAAAGGTCGTAAGCGCTCCGACTCCTATGAAGCCCAAGCCGATTGTGCTGCCAGCATCCATAACGCTGTTTGGCGAAGAATGCTTTTTAATTGTTGTTACGAGGTTGGCCAACAACGCTGCGATATGACTTGTTGGAAGAACGGTGGAGAAACTAATTATAAACCGCGCTCCCAAATCTGATTATGCGCATCCTCAGGATTGACAGGAAAACGGGCGAGGCGAGGCTGGTTCCTGAAACGCTGGATGACCTGTGGCACCTGGAGCGAATCGTGGAAGCAGGGGATTTCGCCGAAGCGAAGACGTTCAGGAGCGTGAAGCTCGGGGACAAGGAGGAGCGCAAGCCGGTTTTTATACGCATCGAAGTTGAGAAGGTGGAATTCGCGAGGTATGCGAACAGGCTGAGGCTCACGGGGAAAATCGTGCAGGGGAGCCCGGAGGAGTTCGTGCAGCGCGGGAAGTACCACACTCTGGAATTGGAGAAAGGGGAAAAAATAACAATCATAAAGCAATGGAAGGCGCACCAGCTGAACCGGCTGCGCGAAGCCGAGAAGGAAGCAAAGCGGCCGAAAGTGCGCATTGTGGTGATTGATGATGAAAAGGCGCTCACTGCGATGGTTATGGGCTACGGGGTGGAGTTCGGCGCTGAAATTTACTGCGAGGCAAGGAAACGCGATGAAAAGTTTGAGGAGAAGAAGCTCGCCTATTACAGCGAGATAATGAAGGAACTGGAGATGCACGAGGAACGGTATGTGGTGGCGGGACCGGGCTTTGAGAAGGACAACTTCAGGAAATACCTGGGGAAGAGAAATCCTGAATTGCTCAAACGAGTCTCTTTCGAGAATGTTTCCTATGCTGAACGGAATGGAGTGAATGAACTGCTCAAGCGAGGAATAGTTGGGAAGCTCATGGGCGAAGCGAGGATGGAAAAAGAAGCAGAGCTCATGAACAGGCTGAAAATACACATAAACAAGGAGGATGGGCTTGCTGCTTACGGGCTTGGGGAGAGCAAGAGGGCCTTGGAGATGGGCGCTGTTGAAATTTTTATGGTACTGGACGAGTTGCTGCGTACGGACAAGAAAATTGAAGCGATTGCGGAGAGCGCGGAAAAAACCAGCGCGGTCGTGGTCTTCTCTTCCGAAGGGGACCCCGGGCAGGAACTCAAGGGATTGGGAGGCATGGCTGCAATTTTGAGATTCAGGGTGGAATCGGATGGAAGCTAAGAGTGCACTGCGGAAGGAAATGCTTGCGAAAAGGAATGCTCTCACGCAGAAGGAGATTGAAGAGGCGAGCGAAAGGGCATTCAGGTGTTTATTTGCTGATTATAAGTTTCTGAGGGCTGAGAGTGTGGGATTTTATTATCCGCTCAAGGGTGAAATAGATACGAGGAAGATGATGGAAAAGGCAGGAATTTTTGGGAAAACCATTTATTTGCCTAGAATATTGGAAGGGGGGATTTGCTTCTGCGAATTCAGGGGCGAGGCGTTCCTTGAGAAATCCAAGAATGGCGTGATGGAGCCGGTTGGCGGTGAAGAAGGGAAGCCGGAAGTGCTCATCGTGCCAGGGCTTGCTTTTGATTTGGAGAAGCACAGGCTGGGCTTCGGAAAAGGAGGCTATGACAGGTATCTTTCTGATAGCAGCGCGGTTTCCATAGGGTTATGCTATAAATGGCAGGTGTTGGATAAACTGCCGCGGGAGAAGCACGATGTGCAAATGGATAAAATAATTGCAGAAGAATGGGTCATTGAATAGGTGAAGCTATGGTTTCTTTTGTTGTGCTGGCAAGCGGGAACGGAACGAACTTCCAGGCGCTCATGGACGGGATAAGGAACGGGGAGGTAAAGGGTGCTGAAATAAAGGCGCTCATAAGTGACAAAAAGGATGCGTACGCCTTGGAGCGAGCGAAAGCCGCAGGCATTCCATCTCACATCGTTGAAAAAGAAAAATTCAAAACGCGCGAGGACATGGACAGGGAAATAATGCGCATAGCGGACTCGTATAAAGTGGATTATCTCTATCTGCTCGGGTATATGCGGCTGATTAAGGCGCCGGAGCTGTTCGAGAAATACAGAAATAGGATGATAAATTTGCATCCTTCGCTGCTTCCGGCCTTTCCAGGTGTGGATGCGCAGCACCAGGCGTTTGAATATGGGTGCAAGGTGAGCGGAATAACGATTCATTTTGTTGATGCGGGCCTGGATGCAGGGCCGGTGATTTACCAGAAGGCTGTTGATATTTCGGATTGCAGAAGCGGGGATGAGGTTACGCAGAAGCTCAGGGTGCTGGAGCACGAGGGAGTGAAGAAGGTCGCGCAGATGGCTGCTGACGGGAAATTCACAGTTGAAGGCAGAAAAGTAGTTTATGTGAAGCGCAGGTGAGAGTGCTTGTAACTATAGTTACAAATCAGATTTTAGTGCCGATTGCGCTTTTTTGAAAACCCAGGATTCACATTCGTAGTAAGCTCTGCAGTAAGTTCCTTGAACACTGGGAAGTAATTCATCTTGTATTCCTTGTAAACGTGCAGAACTTCATAATCCTGAATCACGTCGGCAAACGCACTCTTGAAGCGGCCCATGACTGCGCGGAACTCTGCCTCGTCCTTTACTTCGCACTCCACCTCGAGGTCCCATTCGCCGAAGCACTCTACTATGTAAACGATTTCAGGCGCCATTGTGCAGAACGACAGCATTTTCTTCTCAGCTTCATCACCAAACTGCTTAGTCGTGATGAGCGCCTTGTAGAACGTTCTGCCTATTTTCTCAAGGTTCATAAATGTGCGGTAGGATTGTATGACGCCGCTTTGCTCAAGGTTGGCAATCCGCTGCTTCATGCAGTTGTAGCTTGTTTTGAGCCTGCGCGCGAGCTCCTGGGTGCTTACGCGGCCGTCGTGGGAAAGCATTTCCAGGATTTGCACGTCCAGCAGATCTACTTTAATTGGGGGCTTCTCAGGCTGGCCGAACCACGGGATTTTCTTCCTCCTTTCCGCATTTTCAACCAAGTAACTGCGCTCGAAATGGTAGTTGACCACCGAGGGAGAGGTGGAATAGTTCTTTATGTGCTCACCCCACTTGCCCTTTACTTCGCGCAGGAATGCATTTGCATCCTGAGGAGTGCGGGCTGAGAACATCACTTCCATATCCCATCTTCCCGTGGTTCCAGCAATCCAGATGGTGCGCGGGTGGTTTATGAAATAGGTAAAAATATCGCGTTCCTCTTCCTGGGAAGCTTTCTGCAGGCGAAGATAAATCCGGTAGGTGGAGAAGCCCAGGCGGTGGTAATCTATGATGGCTATGATTGAGTTTATCACGTCTTTTTTGAACAGATTGCCAAGGCGGTACTTTGCGAGCTGGGTTGAGAGACCCACACGTCTGGCAAGTTCTGAAAGCGGGATGCGTGCGTTGAAATCCAGCTCATAGAGTATTCGCAGGTCCTTTTTATCAAGCTTGGCTGAATCAGACATAAGTTTTATTTATTGCGTTTAATTCTTAAATTTATGCAAATTTTCAAAAAAAGTAGGCATAATATTTTAAATATATGAAAATTCACAGTGATATTTGGTGGTTGTATGGAAAACGCGGAACCGGAAGAGGATGATGAAAATGGAGCGCAGGAAAAAACGCCCAAGGAAGTTTTTGGCAGCCAGCACGTTCTTTTTGAAGAAATCGGGAAGCGCAGGAAAAAAGGCGCAGGGTGCATAAGATGAGCCCGGGCTCGGTGAAAGAGAATGTGGATGCCGCATTCAGGAACACGTTCAGCATCATTTTCGGTGAGTGCAACGTCGCGCTCGATGATTTACAGGATTATTTTTGGGAGAATCATCCACGGGCGACAACAAGGCGCTCTTCGGCTTCAGATAAGGAGGTTGTCCTGTCCAGGCCAACATATTGTGAAGGCGCGAAAGTGGTTTCGCAGGAAGAGATCGATTTCAGCAAAAAGTTTGAGCCGCTGGACATAAACGAAATAAAGGATATTGATTCAATAATTGCGGCCATCCACGAACGCATATATTACGCGGGAAACAAGGTGTTCGGAACATCAGAGGATTATGAGGAGGTGGATAATTGCACGAACAGTTTTTACGCTTACGATTCGCACGACATAACAAATTCAAAATACGTGGGCCACTGCTCCTACGTCGGGGACGAGAGCGAATATGTGTTCGGCTCCTCGTGGTGCACACGGAGCAAGCATGCGATAAGGATTGTGGGCGCGGACATGGTCACCAGGGCCTTCGAAACACATCTTTCGGCCGGCTCCTCAGATCTGTTTTTCTGCTACAACTGCAACGGCTGCTCCAATGTGATGTTCTCATTCAACCAGAAAGCGAAGCGCAACATGATTGGAAATCTTGAACTGGAGAAGGGCAGATACATTGAATTGAGGAAAAAATTGGCTGTGGAATGCAGAGAGTACATTGAGCGCAACAAACGATTTTATTCAATGTTCAAGCTTCCGAAGCCGGAAATTATGCCAAAAATAAACGCGGCAACTGGGCAACGGAAAGAGATTGGGGACCTGAAGAAGATTGATGATGCGTTCAGGACCACGTGCAGAGTAATATTTGGCAGCGAGATAGGATCAGTGAAGGAGTGCGAACATTTTCTTTCGGAAAAGATAAGCAGGCAAAGGAGCATAGAAACTCCGTTCGGAGGCACTGCGCCAACCACAGATATATTCTTCTACAAGGATATCGGGGCGCATGCAGGTGTAAACGCCTTCGAAGCCGAAGAACTGGCGAAAATTCATTTAGACGCGAAGGAGATGCAATCGCTTGAAAAACTAGTGGCTAGCCTGCCGAAAATCGCTTTTTTCAGCCTTGATTTCAAGGAAGGGAGCACCTTGAACAATATGGATACAGTGATAGTGTACAACTCCGCGAACACATACAGGGTGGTGGACGCAACATTTGCGAAGGACTGCGCATACTGTACCATGGCATTGCATTCTGAGCACGTGTTCGGGTGCTATCGCACCGTGCACTCCAAATTCTGCATAAAGTGTCATGATTGCTTCTACCTGAGCGGATGTTTCGAGATGGACGGCTGCTCCAACTGCACGAATTCAATGTTCTGCCATAATTGCGAGAATCTGGACAATTGCATGTTCTGCTTTAACACGAAATCAAAAAGGTATGCGATCGGGAATGTTGAGATTGGACGCGAAATGTACGTGCGGATTAAGAAACTGGTGCTGGAAGATGTCCTGAAGGGAATAAGGTGCGGGAAAACGGGGCGCAGCATATACGACGTTGGATATGCTGGTAAGAGGCGATAGGGTTATATTTGTTGCTTAAGCTATACGTTCATGCTCAAACGGGCGGTTTTTGGGCTTTTCATGTTGGTTCTGCTTTCATTTTCAACAGAGTTTCTGCCGGAAAGATTTGACAGGCCCTGGAACGCATACGGGTGGCCGGGAAACACAAGCGTGGTGGACTATCGGTTTGCGCCGCCGCTGGATCCGGGCTGGGACTCGGACGTGCTGCAATACAGCTTGGACAGACTGCAACTTGAGAAAGCTGAATCCTATAATTGGGCGGGCGGGAACCTCTCCTCGGCAGAAGCCAATTACACGAAAGCAGAGTGGACCAAGGAGCAGATAGACGCCTTTACCCAAGGCGGTGTTTTGCCTTATTTTGTTGATGTTGGGGCTATTTGCTCGGCTTATGGGACAATGAACTGCTCCTGCCTTGTCCTAGGAAGCATGGTAACCTGCGATGTCCCATATGCGGAGGGGGTGCGACATGCCATCGCGCTCAGAATATTTTCCAGGGAATACTCGGGCGCATGGAAGGGCACGATGAATGGCGCCTTGGCAGAACTCGAAACCAGGCTGCACGCCATGAATAACGTGCTTGATGGCATGGAAAGCAACCTTGCCGAAGCTGAATATGCGGGAATATGTGGAATCGAAACAAACGGCCATGAGGCATGCGACAATGCTTCCAATTTCATCTATGCTGCAAGTACCAACAGCACTGCCAAGGCGTATGGGGGTTTCACAAAACTTAAGGGATTGTGCTGGGAAGGAACCAAGGGTGTAAAGGAAGATGCGCCATCGATTGAGGTGGGCGAGGCGCTGCGTTTGTTGGGCGATGAAAACGATGGTGAAATCGCACGCGCCCTTGCGCTCAACAATAGCCTCGGAAAGCACATTTCTGATTCTAAGTCGGCCTACCAAGGGCTCAGAAAAAACGCAAATGAGCATATGGGCGCGGCAAACACCAAGGCGGCGGAAGCCGAACGCGGAGAATTATGGAGAATAACGGTCGGACCTAGCTTGGGAAATATGGGGGGCGGGGATGAAACAAGCGTTTCTGATCGGATTGCCAGGGCGAAAACAGAGATGGATGATGGCGAACGCGCCCTGGAAGATGCGGACAGCGTTTACGCCTATGGCAATGAGGGTTATCTTAGCGGAGCCACCGGGGAGATACAACATGCCGTTGAACTGCTTTCCTACGCAGAAACTGATTTTGACCAGGCAGAACAGGAAGCAGGAACCATAACAGAATCTTACGGAAACAAGGCTGACCAACAAATCCGGGCAGCCGCGGAAAAGTTCGGCAGCGGCACATGGCCAGCCAAGGCGACTGCGCTCTATGCCAAAGCCGCTGAGAAAATCGAGGAAGGCAAGCTCGAGGAAAAAACCGGACTGAAATTTGAGTATTATGTGGCTGCCATAGAATACGCGAAAGAAATCCAAGCCATTGACCCGGCGAGCCAGCCGGACACCAACTGGACCGCGATCGCGGCATGCAAGAAAACCAGGAACATGCTCGATAATGCGAAAAAAGATTCGGTGGATGTGAGCTACGAGGAATCGTGGTTCGCTGTGGCGAGCAGAAGCAACAACGCGACCGAGCTGATAGAAGAATGCGGGGCAATAGGAGAGCGGGTAGTAGAAAACGCGAGATACAAGTATTCAGGCCTGGAAGATGCCCGGACCGAAACGGTGCGGCTGATAGTGCTATGCGGCACGGACTGCAGCGACCTTGAAGCGATGCTTGAAAGCTCGGAAAAGGGGGTTGTGTCGCAGGGAAGGGTGCTCTATCCGGATGCCGTGGGGTCGCTGGCCATGCTTGAACAGAGATATGCATACTTGACCGGCAAAGCGCAGGAAAGCATAGGGCTCCAGGTGGGGCGCTACCTTAGGATAAAACCATCGTTCTTTTCCACATGGGCCTCGCTGGACCAGGCCAGCGAAAACGAGCTTGATGTGGAAATCACTAACACAGTGGAATATGCGGGAAATGAAGTGCAGGCTTCGTTCAACAGCCCGCTGGAGTTTTCAGCAGAGGATGAAAAAACCGGAAACAGTAACCTGAGGGGAACGACTTACCTGACTGGAAAAATGACGCTTTACCTGCGCCAAATTGGGCCCCTGGAAACCCAGGAGTTCATCTTCAAAAGGAATGAAACTGTCCTCAGGACGCTGAACCTGGAGAAAAAAGCTTTCGGAAATGACGATGGGAGCGCGAATGCCCAGGAAAGCAGGATTGCAGAAAGCACTGTTGCAATTTCCGGGTTCTTCGCCCCACCCCAATGGGAAACGCTGGCTGTGGATGGCGCAGATGTTGCACTTGAGAGCGGATTCGCAAGCTGGCACCTGGATGCCGGCAGGCATTCGCTCGACGCGGAGTATGTTGTACTGGATGCCTATGAAACCGGAACCTACCAGAACGCGAGCAATCTGGTCGGGCAGCGGGTTTACCAGAAATATGACGATTACCTGAAACCCAAATTGGACATGGACCAGGCTGTGCTTTACGTTAGTCTTCCTGATGGAAGTTCCGTGAGGGAATTGGATGTGATATCATTAAGCGGCGAGCGGCTGGTGCATGAAGCGCGCGGCGGAGGAGTCGGCATAACCATCTATGGCCTGAAAAAAGGCAAGGAGGCGAAGTATGAAATCAGCTACTATATTGACAATAGCAGCAGCTACCTGAGGCAGGAGATAGAGGCGCTCAAAGGGGAGAATTTAAGCGCCAAGACCATGGGTTTTATTTATGAAGCAGAAGCGCTCCTGGACAGCGGAGATGTCGCAGGCGCGGCCGTAAAAATTAAACAGGCATACGGGCAGATGGATTTGGAGAGAGCTGAGCAGTCCAAACTCCAAAAGGAATATGATGCGTATTTTGCTTCGTTCTCAGCAGAAATCAGGGGTTTGGACCAGGTGGTGGATGGGCGCACGGGGACCGAATTTAAGGACCAACTGGTTTCCAGGCAAAAATATTTGAAGGAACTGAACGCCACGCTGGAAGGCGAATCTTTGGACGGGAAGGTGGCCACGCTAAGAGGTTATGATGTGGGTTGGATTCAGGACAACTTGAAGGCATATAAAAAGAACGCCTCCACCACCATGAACAGGATGAAGGCGGCATACCTTGGAATCGGGGAAGATGAGCAGCATTTGAATGCCGAATTCGCGGACCTGCAGGAGGCGTACAATAAACTCGATGCAAGCGGGTCGCTTGATGACGCCTATGAACTGGACATTGTTATGGCCGAGACCAGGAAAAATCTGGCAGGATTTTTCGGCAATAGGAGCGCGGCAAACCAGGCCATGCTGGAAGAGTGCGCCTCGGCCTATGGAAACTTATACAATCTGAGCAAGGCTTATCTCAGAGAATATGATGCGGCCAAAGGGAGCAGGTTCGAAAGCATGTTCCCCACAACAGGGGATGAATTGAAAGCTTTCATGAAACAAGTGGATGGGGAATTAAAAAAAGGCAACTGGAGCGCGGCCAAAAAAGACTGCCAGCGGATTTCTGTTGCCCAGGAGCAGGTTGCTGGGCTAATAGAACAGTTGGATAAAAAGGCCGAGGATAATTATGATGCCGCCAAAGCGCTCGGGGAAAGCAACAGAGGGCAGCTTTCTGAGAAAAATGCCAAAAGCGTGGATGGCTTGCTTTCAAAAACCGAAGACAGCATCTATAACGGCGAGCGAGTAATGGCGCTAAAGAACGCGGATGCGGCGATGAAAGAGCTCAGCAGCGCAAGCGAAGCTGGAAATTATGATATTGTGCTCTGGGGCGCTATGGTGTTGGTTTTGGCCACTGCGGTTGTCTATTATTTCAAGGGGAAACCCAGGGAGAAAGCGCACAAAACATACCGGAAGCTAGAGAAAGCTGTCTAGGGTGGACTGGCCGGTTTTATCTGTCCTGACTTTCTTCTGGGGTTCATTAGTTGGGTTTGTTTTCACTGATTTGGGCTTCTGCATGCGGCCCAATATGTTTTTCATCCTTTTCTCGCGGTTTACCGAGGCCCAGTAGAAATATTCGTCCCTGGTTCCTTTTGTTATCAGGATGTAGACGTGCCCTTCCTTGAACCTGCCTGCGCGCCCCCTTCGCTGGATGCTCCTTATCTCGCTCGGGGTGGGTTCGTAGAAAACCACGTTGTCCACAGCAGGGATATCAAGTCCTTCCTCGCCTATGGTGCTTGCCACAAGAACTCTGAATTTGTCCTCCCTGAACTGGGCTAAGGTTTCTTCCTGCTCTTTTTTGGTGTACTCGCCCTTGCGCCCCAGGAAAATGCGGGATGGAATGCCTTCTTTATTAAGCGCCGCCTCGATGAGCGCAACCTGGTCCCTGTACTGCGCGAACACGATGGTTTTGCCTGGGTTGGCCTTAAGGAGATTAAGGAGAATGGGTAACTTTGGGTGCTCCTCGGAGCTTCTTGCAAGAATTGCTTCCATGGCTGCGAAACCTGGTTTTTTGAGCAGTATTTTGGCGCCCTTGGTTTCCTTTTGCTTCAGTTTTTCTATATAAATGCGGAGAACCTCAGGACCCTGGGTTTCCACCAGTTCTTGCATATGGAGGAGGTTGAGGAGCATTCCATAAATCACCAGAGCAGCGTATTTGGCGTTGCTCGAGTGGTTGAGGATTCGCTGCCGCAGTGCCATGAAAAGGCGCTTGGATTTCAGAGGTGGTGGAAAGCCGAAGGATGCAAGCTTGCGGGCATTTTCACCAATCAGAGCACCCAGATGGTTTTTTATTTCCATCAAATCCGGAGTGAGCTCTGTTTCTATCCAATTTATTTTTATATCCTTCACATATGGCGCGACGTCTGAATCATTCTTGGACCGTATTTGCACGTTTTGTATGTAGAGGTTCCCGAGTGTTTTTTTTATGCGTTCATTGTTGCCACCTGGGGATGCCGTGAGCCCCACAATGAGCGCGGTTTCTTTCAGGCTTTCGGCAACAAATGTGTAGGCATAATTTCCTATTGCCCTGTGCGCCTCGTCAAAAATGCAGAGCGCCACGGAATCTGGTTGTTTGAATGTTCCTGTCTTGAGGTCGTTTTTTATTGTTTGAGGAGTTGAGAAAATCACCTGCTTTTCATATAAAATTGCGCGGTTCTTCTTTGGGATTTCCCCTGTAACTATAGTTACAATTTCTTGGTTGGGTTCGCAAATGTCCAAAAAAGACGCAAGATGCTGTTTCACAAGGGGTTTGGTCGGGGCCAGGAAAAGGCATTTTCCATCCTTCATTTTCTGTTCTATCAACAAAAATGCTATCAATGTTTTGCCCAGCCCAGTGGGCAGCACAACTAATGTGTTGCCCGAACGGAGTATCTCTTCAAATATCTCTTTTTGGTATTCCCTGGGTTCAATTTTCATGTTAAACAACAAGTAGTTTATGAAGTTGGGTTAAATATAAATGAAATAGGTGTGTGGGTGGGGTGTGGGGGCGTACTTCCACTATTATATTGTTTATTTTTTGAGGTTTGGATTTGTTGTATGTAACTATAGTTACATTTTTATTATTTATTATTTATTATTAGGTTAAATAAGTTTTAAGTTTGAATTTTTTATGAAAATTAAAAGACTGAAAAAATAGGATGGAAAAATAAAAGGGAATGGGGTGAGTTCATGTTAGTTTATCTTTACGATCTAAAAGCAAAAAATAAAAGAGAATATTACCGAATTAAGCGCACATTCTACTACCACTTCAACAAAATAAAATTAAAGGACTTTTCATTCAAGACAAAATCTGTTTTTGCAGCCGAAAACAAATACGAAAAGCTGCTTGATAGCTTCTTCTCATCCTTCAAGGGCAACATAGAAGTGTATAAAATCAGGACTGATGGTGTGGAACAGATTTATTGAGCGCGTCTGGGGCAGCAATAAAAGAGTTTCAGAATATTGGAAGTATGGG
>JAQTMJ010000007.1 GCA_028714395.1 Candidatus Iainarchaeum sp.
GACTCCCTCCGGCTATTTCCCGGGCCTCCCGTTCCAGCTCCTTGGAAAGCTCAAGGTGGACCGGCTTGTGCTCCTTTCCGCAACCGTTGATGAGATATTCAACAGGAGGAAGAACGACCCCACGCGCTCGCGCAACGCAAACCGCGAAGAGATTGTGGAGCACGACCAGATGAACCGCGCCTACCTCGCAGCCTATTCCGCATTCACCGGGGCTCCTGCCACGATAATAATGAACCACGACAACCGCGTGGGCGAGGCAGTTGCAGCCCTCGCGGCGGTGCTTGAGTAGTGGCCCTGATGGACCTCAACACCTATTTCTATTTCGTAATGCTCATGTCCCTGATTTATCTGGGGATTATGCGCTACCTCCAGAACCGCTTCATGCCCAAGAACATAATGGCAGAAGTGCAGGAAAAATCCAAGCAGCTTTCGGAAATCAACAGGCAGAACCTGAGCGAGGCGCGCAAGGCCGACGAGATAAACAAGATAAACGCGGAGCTTCTCCCGAAAATGAACCAGATGATGATGGGCCAGTTCAAGATGATGTACGTAATCCTGATCATCTTTTCCGCATTCACCTGGTTTGTAGGATACCTGGACCCCACTTCCCTTGACGACGTAACGTTCAATCTCACAAACCAGGGCAACTACACGTTCACCGGCTCCTACTCAATCCAGCAGAGCGGCTCCCCGCTCTGGTACGCCACGTTCAACGCCTACCAAAATAGCACCGTGCTCGCCTCCAACCAGAGCGCATTCTTCGTAGGCGAGCAGACCGAGCAGCCCTTGTGGATAAAAACTTCCGGCCTTCCCATGGGCGTGGGCACCGACAGGCAGCTCTATTCAATAGGGGAAAATGTGACGCTCACCGCGCACGCTCCCGAGAATTCCACATCCGTTTCCGCGACCCTGAACATGGGCACGCGCTTCTACGTCGATTTGCCGGTCACAATACCTTTATTAAATATTCGCAGGATTTATGATTCTCAAGGCTGGTTCGTGTTTTTGACCTTCGTGCTCGGCCTGGTTCTCAACCTCATACTCTCAAAGACAGGGTGGGGCAAGCCGGCTGAAGCGAAAAAGGCCTGAAGAAAAGGTGTTACTATGCCATTGCCAAGAAACCGTTCAAGGAAATACAGGGTGCGCGTGCGCAAAAACGTTCGGGGCTCCAGGACAGTGTACAAGCTCACCAGGGAGTTCCGCGCCTCCTGCGCCATATGCAAGAAAAACCTTGCAGGCATAGGAACAGGCTCGCACACCCAGAAGTCCGTTTCCCGCGCATTCGGAGGAAACTTATGCCACTCGTGCTCCGAGCGCGTGATAATAGACGTTGTGCGCGTGCGGGAGAAGATAAAGAACCTTGAGGACGTTGATTTGTCCCGCCGAGCCTATGTGCAGAAGCTCCTGAAGCAGTGAAGCAGATGATAATAACCATAGCAGGTTTTGCAGGAAGCGGGAAAACCACTTTGGGCAAAGCCCTTGCAGCGAAGCTCGGCTATTCATTGGTTTCTCCCACATTCAAGGACCTTGCGAAAAAAGAAGGTATCCCGCTCATGGAATTCCAGAAGAAAGCAGAGAAGGACAGCTCCATAGACCTGAAATTCGACCAGGTGCTGAAAGAGCAGGCTTCAAAGGGCAACTGCGTCGTTACAACGTGGCTCGGCCCCTGGATGCTGAATGCAGATTGGCGCATCTGGCTCTTCGCTCCTTTGGAGATAAGAGCGAAGCGCGTTGCCGAAAGGGATGGAATTTCAATTGAGCAGGCAGTTTTGCAGATAAAAAAACGCGAAGAGCAGAACCGCTCCCGCTATTTGAAACTCTACGGCATTGATATTTTTGACACGAGCGGCTTCGACGTCTCGTTCAATTCCGGACGGTTTACCCCGGAGCAGATGGCAGATTTGATAGTCAAGATAACCAGCAGCAAAAAAAGGTGAATGCTTATGGCAGCAATAGAACCAGGAAGGATATGCATAAAGAAAAAGGGCGGAGACGCGGGCGCTGAAGTCACAGTAGTGAAAGTAGAGGGAAACTTCGCGATAGTGAAGGACAAGAAAGGGAAGGAAGGCCGGGTTTCCATCCTTCACCTTGAGCCCACGCCCAGAAAGGCTTGATTCTGTGATTGGCTCACCAGAGCCTGCAGAGCTTCTTCAGTCCGGAGTGATAATAATAGACAAGCCCCCTGGCCTTACCAGCCACGAGGTTACTTCTCTAGTGAAGAAGATGACCGGAAGCTTGCGCACCGGGCACGCAGGCACCCTCGACCCTTCGGTTAGCGGGGTGCTTCCCATCGCCCTTGGGCGCGCGACCAAATTGCTTGATTACATAGTCGCAAAGGACAAAGTGTACATTTGCCTGATGAAATTCAAGAACGTTCAAACTAAAGAGCGCATTCTTGAATTATTTGAAAAATTCACCGGAGGAATAATCCAAACCCCTCCAAAAATAAGCGCGGTGCGCAAAGTCCCGCGCAAAAGGTTCATTCATTATATCAAGTTTTTGGAGCAGGATGGGCGTTTGGTGCTTTTTGAGACCAAAACCCAGGCAGGAACCTATGTGCGCACACTCTGTACAGATATAGGGAAACTGTGCGGAGGCGCACGCATGGAAGAATTGAGGAGAATTGCAGTAGGTTCAATTACTGAAGATAAAGCAATTAAAATGGAGGATTTGGCTGACGCGCTCTGGCTCCTGAATGAGAAAAGCAATCCAAGTGAATTTTTGAAAATTGTGCGCCCGGTTGAGGAATATCTCACCTCTTATCCAAAAATATTCGTGAAAATTTCAGCTGTTGATTCCCTTCTGAATGGAGCCCAGCTCGCGGCTTCAGGCATTTCATCCATGGAAAATTTCGGGAAAGAGGAGCGAGTGGCGCTCTTCTCAGAAGAAAAACAATTAATCGGGATGGGAAACTCGCTCTATCCCTCAGAAGAAATCAAAAAAATGCAGAAAGGCATAGTTGTTAAGACTGAACGGATACACATGCTCAGGCATTAAGATTCTCTCCAATATTGGATTAAAACTAAAGAAAAGTGTAGATTTGCTCCATAATGGGACTATTTATTAATACTTTCATTCCTAATAACTGTATGAAAACTAAATGGGACTGTCTGTTCGCCCTGTTTGAACTGAAAGAAGCCAGGCTTGGCGACATAGCCAGAAAAACCGATTCGCAGACTTCTTCGGTAAGGCAAAAACTCGTCAAATTCCTAAAGGACGGGATTATAATACAGGAAAAGGGAGCGTACAAGCCAAATAAAAATAATCCTGCCACGTGGTCAATTTTCAGCATCATGAAATTCTGCAGAAGCCGCGGCATCAATTACAATCCGTTCCTAACCCGGGAATTCGCCCAGATGGTCCAAGTGGGCTTAGGCAAAGAGGAAGCGCTGCTTTCAGATTTTGGTTCCTTGGACTACAAAACCGTGAGGAAATACCTCACTTATCTCTCCAGGGTAAATCTTATTTTCGTCGCTTCGAAAAAACCGCTCAAGGTAAAATTCGTTTTTAACCCTGTTTTTGACGAGGTTCTGGCGCTGTCCAACCTTAAGAAGGCGGGCAGAAAGGCAGCTCAAAAAGCCGTTCCTTCGGATGCTTACAGGGAAATTGAGCAATTGCTGGCCAGGCTCAAGGAACTGAAGAGGAACATGAACTTTGCGGATATCGATGAGGAGCAGAAGCTGGAGTTCACGTCAGCTTCCACGCAACTGGAGGGAAACACATTCACCCTGGAAGAATCCAAAGAACTGCTTCTCAACGATGTTGTTCCGCAGGACAAAAAACTGAAGGAAGCCAACGAAGTGAAGAATTACTATGCCGCCGTGAACTATCTCCTCAATCATCTTGACCGGTCGGTTTCGATAGATTACATAATGGACCTCCACAGGATTGTTGTTTTCAACCTTGGAGTGAAAGAAGGAGCACGGACAAGCGACGTTTCCATAAAAGGAAATCCGTTCTATAAGGTTTCGCATTTCTCCGAGATATATCCCAAACTGGATGCGCTCTGCAAGAAAATCAACGAATTTATGGGCGTGAAAAGGACAACCAGAGAAGTTGTCACTTTTGCGACGTTTGTCCACAACGAATTCCAGCATATCCATCCATTTGAAGATGGAAATAGCCGGATGACCAGATTGCTTTGGAACTACGTGCTTATGCAGAATGGCTTCCCGCTTATCAATATCTATTCAAATACGCGGGAGGAATACCTTTCGCTTACCAAACTTGCAAGGGAACGGGATGATGCAAAACTCAACCTTTTTCTCGTGAGGATAATCAAGGATAACCTCTACAAGCTGATTCGTCTTGCGTAGGCGCAGTGTCCTGTGCGTTTTTGGATAAAAACGAATGGTTTTAATTGATTTCATACAGTAAAACTTACCTCAAATTAGTTTTTCTTTTTTGAGCGAGTGCATCTCCAATCTGCTAAGTATGGCGGGGATGTTGAAAGTGCATAAATCAGCAAGGGGGTATCAAGGAAGAAGGGGGCGAGCAATTGCTTCCTTATAAGAAGCCCCCTGTCTGCAGAGATGGCGGAACCTGGTAACGCGTATGCCTGGAAACTTTTCCAGCAAGCATATGCCCTCACGGGCTCAGGAGTTCAAAAGCTTTCGGCTGTTGAAAAAACAGCAAAGCTGACAATCTCCTTCTCTGCGAATTAAAAGCAGGAAGGGCATTCGCCGGCGTTCCGGCGAATCCAACCTTCTCTGCGAATTTTTTTATTCAGTAAAAACCGGTCGGTGAAAAAATGGGATCAGACGACTCCGAATCCAAATCCAGCATGCAGGATCTGGGCAAAGCATTGAACAGTCTCCGCACGAACCTTTTCGGCCTTTCTCTTCCTGCGTCGAACCTGGGCGAAAGCACGAAAAAAAGCCTGTGGGACAAATGGTTCGCCAATCTGCCCGATTCCTGGAAAGAGCAATTTGCAGAGAAGACCGGCCTTTCCACTTCCGACGATCTCTGGCGCCTGGCAAATGCGGGCAACAGAGAGCAGAACCGGCTGCTTTTGGCGGATTCCGAAGACCGTTATGCATTCAAAATGCGCAAGGAGAATTTTTCAAAATCCCAGAACAGCAGCTTCCTGGCAGATCTTCCATCGCTTCCCTTTCTATCTGAGAAAGAAATGAAATCGGTCCTCGGCGAATGGCTCCAGAACACCAGCCAAAAAGACGTCCATGACATACTCGGGGTGAACCCGCCCTATGATTTGGACGAGATTCTGAATAAACTGAAAAACAACGATCCGTACATATGGAACTCAATGATGGAATTTATCAATAACTCCAGTGCGCCCGGGACGAGCACCAGAAAAATTGTTTTTGAGTACAATAAGCCCAATTCCGAGGATTACCTATACTGCACTCTTCTGCTGAGCGGCGAAATCAATGCATCCTACAGAAAATTCCTCGAGGAGAAAAACGTCCTAGGCGACGGAAACCCGCGACTTTTCAGCGAATTCATGAAACGCTACGCTCCTGCGCGCAACATTCCGGTGTTTGCGGCCTATAAAGAGAACGGGGTGATGTGCTACCTGGGAAACAACGGCGAAAATCCGGCCCTTGGCAGCAGGAACATTCCCCAGGGCGGGGTGTTCCAGAAGGCCCTTGAAATTTACCTGCGAATCCAGGAAAACGGTTCCAGGGAAATCGTTCCGACAAAATCTTTGGCGAAGGAAAAGCAGAAACTAAGAAATTGAGGTATTACCATGGGTATTGGCATAACGCCGGTTGAGCCGGTTTTCGTAAACGGACAAAAGGTTTTGTTGACCCAGAATCGCACATGCTGTTAGATTTCCAAGATTGGAATTTGATAAAATCTGCACCTGATTTGGCAGCTACCCGTACAAATTTTTTTGCAAGCTTTACGTCGCCGCCGTGGTGGGACGTAGCTTCGGCAATAAACAATGGACGTGTCATATAACCCGCCCTATTTTGTTATAATATATACATTATTGGAAACTATAGAAAAAATGTTGTGTGTCGCATTAGCCGCAATTTCGTGCAGATATCATGATTTTTAAACTCTTTGTCTCACAATATAGTTATAGCCCTTTGGGCATTGTGGGTGTTTATATGGGAAAACACGGATATACTAAACCACTTCCCATGCGACCGGAAGAAATAAACAAAGCACGGACTTCTCCATACGCTAGACCCACCCCTGTAAAAACTAAAACTTCTTTTTTCAAAACGCCAGAATTGCAGCAAATTGAAGTTAAAAAGCACAAAAAGTTACCCGGTAAGCCTCTTGTTTTAGCTGAGGATGCTTCAAAACAGAAAGTACAGCCCATAAATCCTACTGTAGTTCCGTTTGAAGAGAACGTAAAAGGAACGGGAAAAATGCCTCGTAGAGGGCCATGGACAAACGTGGCTGCGGTTGCAGGACTTGGTGCGTTTATAGTTGCCGGTGGAATTAGTATGCATGCACAAAACACTCCGGTAAAAGAACCGACATCCATAACTCGCACTGCATCGGACATAAAGAGACCTGGACTCGACAAGCTGGCTCTTCTTATGCCTCCGAAAAGCGGCGCAGGTCCACAGAGCGATGGTGGTGTAGTCACTATTCCTAGTTCGAGGGGAAACTGGAGGGAAAGAATAGATCCGGATACGGGATTGGCGTTGGGTGCCATAGCTGGTAAATTGCCAAAAATTTCAGTTTCTGAACAGGAACAGTTGGATGCAAAAACAAAGGAGTTTCATAAAATATATAATCCAAACTATACGCCCTCTATGTGGGAAAATGGATATTTTGCAAATCAAGTAAAAGTTCCAAGACCTGAAGGAGACAGTCTCGTAGCTGCTGATGTTGGACTTGGGAGTTTTGATGACGCTGGGAAAGTAGTAGTCACTAACTGTGCTTGGATTTCTTTCTTGGATAAAAACGGAGAACGCACATCCAGGCAAGTATCGCTACTGCCTGTTTTACAGCTTTATGAATTGATTACCGGTCAAAAAGCAAAAGTCGTTAAGATACTTGCTGACCCAGGAAGTGATGAGCAAGGACCGTACGTGGGTTTCTTTTTCTGTCCTGATGAATCTTTAAATTCTAAATTCAGACCAGATTTACCGAGTTTATACGTAATCTATCAAAAAGGCGTTGTTTATGCGATTGATGTTAACTACGCTAATAAATTTATTTTCATGAGCGAATAGTTAATAACTCTCCAGAGGAAAGATTTGTATGGGTGATCGTGTATCGGGCAAAGGAGATTCCAGTTCGATAAATAGTGGTGGTAATCAAATAGAAATACAGCCTGTTATAGCAATTCAAGGTGCTCAGGATGGCTCTTCTTTTCTTCGAAAACAAGTGATGGATCAAACAACAAAAGAAAATCAGTCCACCCATGACGATACTAAAAAATCGTTCACAGATAAAGTTTTGCCAGAAATCAAATCCTTTGCCATTAAAATCTATTACAAACATGAGAAAGATATTCTTGACGCGCTGCTATATCTAAGTAAAGAAAAGTGCGAGGAATATCTAAACAACATTTTTAAGATCAGCAACCCTAACCCAGAGATCCAACAGATGCTCGTAACTGAATTCATGAAAGCTTACGACATGCTGCGAAACAACAAAGTAGTTGGAGAAAGAACAACTAAAGGCGTATCCGGAATGGGTCAAAATTTCACGAATACTGCGGCCAAGATGTTTGAATTGGGGCTTCGGGACTTTATCGTTATATCCAACAAAAATCCGAATGATTCTACTCTGGGACAAAGGAAGAGCGACTTACAAGAATTAGCAAGTCACCTGAGCGAGAAACAAATAACCGAGGTGGGCAGAAAAATCGTGGCTTCCGCAATAAAGGAAGGCTTGGACATTTTCTGCATTGCAAGTTTAGGTATAAAACCATTGAACGATTCCATTCTAGACACCTTGAACATTATTGCAGAAGGCGGAAAAATTGCTTCCTTGTTGGCGCAGGGTATGGGAATAGACATGATGATTACAGGTGACGCGGCACGCCTTATGAGAGACGCATTCTCAAGTGCCATGGACGGAGATAAAAAAAGTGGGGACTAAGGCGCTAACTTGAAGAACTTCGGAAAAAATGAGTTTACAAGATAAAGCCTGAAAAATCCAAGTAATCTCCGTCTGCCCTGAACGGAATGTTTTTAAATTCTTTATTCTCAAATAAGATGACGTTGTTCTATTTAGCAAGAGCTATAGTCAACCGCGGGAGTGATTCGGTTGATTGCAAATGCATGAATAGGGTGCGGTTTCGAAGACGCGAGTCTTCGAAAATTTCCGTCGGAATGCCGAAGGAATATTTGACTACTACGTCGGACGCAAAATTCTGCGGACGACGGGGAATGGGTTAAATTAATTGCTCTAGACAGTTGCGGTGAATGCTTATGGCTGAAAAAACAGAGAAAAAACCTGAGAAAACAGAAAAGAAGGATGCGAAGGAAGCCTCTAAGGAGGCCCCTAAAACTACTGCTCCTAAGGAGAAAAAGATAGAAAAGAACGTGAAGGGCATAAAGCGTATCGCCGGAAAGGATGTCAGCGGCGACTACAAGCTTTCCAAAGCCCTTCTGCGCGTGCGCGGAATAGGGAAAAGCCTGAACCAGGTGGTCGCGAAGCTCCTCATCATGGAGATGAAGCTCCCTGCAAACCTGGAAGTCGGGGATTTGAACGACGAGCAGATAGAGCAGATAGACAAGATTCTCGCTAATTTAGGGCAGTACGAAATCCCGCAGTTCATGCTCAACCGGAGAAAGGACTACATGGACGGCGGAAACAAGCACATAATCATGAACGACTTGATATTCGCTTTAAAGCAGGACGTTGAAAGGGACAAGAACACTTACTCCTGGAAAGGATACAGGCACGCCTACGGCCAGAAAGTCAGGGGGCAAAGGACCCGCAACACCGGACGCGTAGGCATGACCGTCGGAGTGCTGAGAAAGGCAGTCCTGGCCCAGGCAAAGGCAGCAGCGGCCCCGGCAGGGGCGGCAAAGCCCGCAGCCGGACCAGCGCCCGCGCCAGCGGCAAAGCCCGCTGCGCCGGCTAAGAAATAGGTGGAATGATGGGAGATCCGAGAAAGCTCAGGAACAAATACTCAAAACCGAAAAAGCTTCTTGACAAGGTGAGGCTTGCCGAGGAAAGCGCGCTCAAGCGCACCTACGGCCTGAAGAACATGAGGGAAATCTGGATCGCAGTAAGTGAGCTGAAAAAAGCGAGGCGCGAAGCCCGTAGGTTGCTCTCCCTCACCGAAGCCCAGAGGAAAAAGGAGGAAGGAGTGGTGCTCACCAAGCTCAGGCGCCTTGGCATAATAGAGGACAAGGCAAGTGTTGAAGACATACTTTCGCTCACAGTGAAGGACGTGCTTGAAAGGAGGCTCCAGACAAGGGTGCTCAGGAAGGGGCTTGCCAAAACCATGGCCCAGTCCCGCCAGCTGATAACCCACGGGTTCATTTCGGTGAAAGACCGGATAGTGAACATCCCTTCATACATGGTCTCGGCTGCCGAGGAAGGCACATTGAGGCATTCCAAGCACATAGAGCTGGAGTTCAAGTTCGAGCCGAAGCCCGAAGCCAAGGAAGCCACGGCTGAGGCAAAGCCCGAGGAGAAGCCCAAGGAGTGATTTTTATGACTGAAAAGGAAGATAAGCCGGAAGAGAAGAAAGCCGAGCCGAAAGTCGAGGCTAAGCCGGCTGTGAAAGAGGCTCCTGCAGCCCCGGTGGCACAGCCAGCCCAAGCGCCAGCTCAGGCAGCTCCGGCGCCCCAGGCGCCCAGGCCCGAGCCCAGAAGGAGGACCAAACTCGCTGTAATCCACATCTACTCTTCAAAGAACGACACCATAATCACCGCGACCGATTTGAGCGGGGCTGAAACGTTCGGATGGGCGAGCGGCGGCATGATGGTCAAATCGGACAGGGAGGAAGGAAGGCCCTACGCCGCGATGCAGGCCGCGATAAAGCTTGTGAACCAGCTGAAAGAGAAAGGAGTCAATCCTGTTTTCATAAAGATTCGCGCCCCTGGCGGCAACAGGTCCAAGACCCCGGGCGGAGGAGCCCAGGCGGTCGTGAGGACAATCGCGAGGATGGGCGTGCGGATAGAGCGCATAGAGGATGTCACCCCGCTCCCGACCGATTCCATGAGGAAGAGGGGCGGAAGAAGGGGAAGAAGGGTGTGATTTTCAACGGGCGAAAAAATGAAACTTGAGATAAAAAAGGAAGAAGGGAACAAGCTCAATTTCGAGCTTGGGGACGTGAACACCTCTTTCGCCAACGCGGTGCGGCGCTACGTGATGAAAGCGGTTCCGGTATTTGCCATGCAGGACGTTACGTTCTACGAGAATTCCTCGCCCATATTCGATGAATACATCTCGCACAGGATAGGGCTGATACCGCTGTTCACCCCTGAAGGCGTTCCCAAGGAGGCAGAGATAACCTTCTACCTGGACGCAAAGGGGCCCAAGGTGGTATATTCCGAGGAGCTGGAGAGCAAGGACAAGGAAGTGAAAGTCGCAAGGGGAAAAAACCCGGTAATCACGCTGGCTGATGGCCAGGCGCTCAGGCTCGAAGGCAAGTCAGTGCTGAGGACCGCGGAAAACCACGCCAAATTCCAGCCCGGCATTGCAGCCTATGAAATCTCAGGGGAAACCTACAAGTTTGTGGTGGAATCCTTTTTCCAGATGCCCCCCAGGGAGCTTGTGATGAGGGCGCTCTCGATACTGGAAAGCGACCTTGAAACGCTCCAGAAGCAGCTGCAGAAGGTTGAGAAGGCCAGCAAGAAGAAATAGTCTTTTTAAATTGTTTCATAGTCATCTTATACCTATCCGTCTTCTGATGGATATCTGTCCGCTAGAATAGATACTATTATAGCGTGTTGAAAGTGCATGAATCAGCAAGGGGGTATCAAGGAAGAAGGGAGCGAGCAATTGCTTCCTCCTGAGAAGCCCCCTATCTGCAGGGATGGCGGAGCCCGGTCAAACGTGCTAGCTTGAGGGGCTAGTGGTCTAGCACCTGCGCAAGTTCAAACCCATATCCCTTTCTTTTTAGAAAAAAGAAAGGGCTGAGGGCTTCACCCCAAAGAAAAACGGTAAGCCCATAAAGGTGGAAATCTTGCTCCCTGCAATTTTTTCTTCATGCGACCGTAGTCTAGTGGTAGGATCCAAGCCTTCCAAGCTTGTGACCCGGGTTCAAACCCCGGCGGTCGCATACGGATTCTGCAGCATTTTGCGGTCGCCCCAACGTTTATAAACCGAATTGGCGATAGAAATCCGGGTGGATAAATGAAAAAGACTCTTATTATGCTAGGATTTGTGTTGCTTGCAGCCGCGGCCTATGCCACGCCTCTGCTGCTGATAATAGACTCGTCCGGAAGCATGGATGAAACGCTTGCCTCTGGAAAGACGAAGCTCGAGACCGCGAAGGCAGTTGCCATAGACACGGTGAACAGCTACAACGATGAAATCGCGCTCATGGTCTACACCGACTGCGACAGCGGCGGCGACCCCCTGACCGGCAGCATAAGCGTCTGGCAGGGATTCACCACGAGCAAGAGCGACCTCATTTCCAAGATAAACTCCATAACGGCTGACAGCAGCACGCCCATAGCCAATTCCATAATTGAAGGTACCACGTACCTCCAGCAGACCAAGGGCACGGGCCAGATGGTGCTGCTCACCGACGGCGAGGAAACCTGCAACGGAGACGTTGTTTCTGCGGTGGAAGCCGCGCAGGCTGCCGGGATGAGCGTAAAGGTGGTCGGGTTCGCATTGGACAATTCGAGCCAGGCAGATATTTCTTCCTCGGTTACCCAGGGCGGTGGAAAATACTACAATGCAGGTGACGAGCTTGAATTGAGGCAGGCGTTCAACGAGGCGGTCAGCGACGGTTCAACCTGCTGCGTCCCAACTGCGCTGCTCCTGCTGCCCCTCGCGGCAGGCCTTTACCTAAGGCTGAGGATAGAGTAATCATCTTTCTTTTATCCCTTTTTTCAGAACAATCAGCGGAAGCATTGCGCATTTTATCCTTGAGGGATTCCTGCTCAAATCCACGCCAAGCAATTCGAAAACCTCCTTCTGCCCCATCTTCCCAATCTCATCCAGGGTTTTCCCCTTCACCGCGCCCATGAGCAGCGAAGCAGAAGCCATGCTTATGGCGCACCCCTGCCCCCTGAATTTCGCATCAGCAACTTTCCCGTCCTTCATCTTCACGAAAACGCTCACCATGTCCCCGCAGGAGGGGTTGTAGTCCAGCTTCTTTATGTCCGCATCCGGAATTTCGCCCATGTTCTCAGGGTTCCTGTGCAATTCAAGAATCCTGTCCATGTAGATGTCCATCAGAGGAACCTCTTCCGGGTTTTCTCAAGTGCAGAAAAAAGCGCGTCCACGTCCTCAAAACCGTTGTAAATGTAAAAGCTCGCCCTGGCGCTTCCGTTTATCCCGAGCCTCTCGTGGAGCGGCTGCGCGCAGTGGTGCCCGGCCCTTATTGCAATCCCCTCGGAATCCAATGCCTGCGCCACATCGTGCGGATGCACCCCTTCCAAAGTGAAAGCCACTATCCCTGTCTTTTTCGAAGGCTCGGGCCCGAGCATGCGCAGCCCCCTTATTTCCGCAAGCTTTTTCATCGCGTATTCAACCATCCTGATATCGTGCTTCCGCACCTCGCCCATGCCTATATTATTTAGGTAATCGATTGCGGCCCCGAATCCAATTACTCCTTCCACGTTGGGGGTTCCGGCCTCGAATTTCGCAGGTATTTCGGCCCATTTGCTTTCCCCCACATGCACTTCCGATATCATATCCCCTCCGTAAAGGAACGGCTCCATGCTCTCAAGAATCCCGGATTTCGCATAGAGCACCCCCACTCCCATGGGCCCGAGCATCTTATGCGCAGTGAACGCAAAGAAGTCCGCGTCCATTTCCTTCACGTCAATTCCCATGTGCGGCGTGCTCTGACTCCCGTCCACCATTATCGCGCCTCCGCCCTGGTGCACGATGCGCGCCATCCTCTTCACATCGTTTATTGTGCCCAGCACGTTGGATGCATGGATCACGCTCGCGAATTTCGCGCCTTCAAGCCTGGCCAGCTCTTTTTCAGGGATTTCCCCATTCTCCAAATCCAGCACTTCCAGCTTCGCAGCTTTCTGCTTCGCGAGCACCTGCACAGGGACAAAGCTGCTGTGGTGCTCCATTATGGTGGTTGCGATTTTATTCCCTTTCCCAACTTTTTCAGCAGCATAGGAGCGCACCACCAGATTCAACGCCTCGCTCGCGTTCTTGGTAAAAATGATCTCCTCGGGCTTCGCGTTTATGAATTTAGCAACCTTATTGCGCACCTCCTCGTACGCGAGCGTGGATTCCTCTGCAAGCGCATGCACTCCCCTATGCACGTTCGCGTTCCTCAGCTCGTACTGCTCCCGCACCGCATCAATTACCTGCTTCGGCTTCTGGGAAGTGGCCGCGCTGTCCAGGTACACAAGGCGTTTTCCATTCACCT
>JAQTMJ010000008.1 GCA_028714395.1 Candidatus Iainarchaeum sp.
GGGACCAGCTACGTGGGCGTGTATTTCACCGGCCCCATAAGGAGCGCCGGCGGCACCGTGGCTGCGCTTGCCGTGTTGCTTGCGGACTATGCGAGGAAGGTGGCCAAAATAGGGGACTACCGCGCCACTGAAGCAGAAATAGAGAGATATGCCGAGGAGGTGAACGTGTACGAGGCGCGCGCCTCCCACCTGCAGTACAAGCCCTCGGATGACGACGTGAAGTGGATAGCCAAGAACTGCCCGGTGTGCATAGACGGCGACCCGACCGAGGACGTTGAAGTTTCCGTGTATCGCGATCTGCCCAGGGTGGAGACCAACCGGGTGCGCGGCGGGATGCCACTGGTGGTGTGCGAGGGCATAGCCCAGAAAGCTATGAAAGTTTACAAGTACTCGAAAAAATTCGGGCTGGGCTGGGACTGGCTCGAGAAGCTCATAAAGGTAACTAGGAAAGAATCGACAACCGAGATAAAGCCTGACTGGACCTACCTGGAGGGCCTGGTGGCAGGAAGGCCGGTTTTCGCATATCCGTCCACCAAGGGCGGATTCAGGCTGAGGTACGGAAAGAGCAGGACCAACGGCCTCATGGCCAAGAACATCCATCCTGCCACCATGGTGCTGCTTGATGGCTTCACCGCAGTGGGGACGCACAACAAGATAGAGAGGCCGGGCAAGGGCGCCATAATGTCCGGCTGCGGCAGCATAGAACCTCCCATTGTGAAGCTCAAGGACGGGAGCGTGGTGAAGGTGAAGGATATCCAGCAGGCTGATGCGCTCAAGGGAAAGGTTGAGATGATACTGTTCCTCGGGGACATGCTCGTTAATTACGGGGATTTCCTGAAATCCGGCCATCCGCTCATGCCTTCGGGCTGGTGCGAGGAATGGTGGACTGAGGAATGCAAGGCGAAAAACGTGAAGCCGGAAAGATTCCAGAGCGCCAGGGAAGCTTTCGAATTTTCCAAAAATTGCGCGGTGCCGCTGCACCCGGATTACGTGTATTTCTGGCATGATGTGGATGCGAAGGGATTGCGCGCGCTGGCCCATTGGCTTGCAAAAGGGGACGCGCGGTTCGATTCCGGTGAGTTGAGGATGCTCACGCTTCCGCCCGGGGAGGAGAAACTTATTCTCGAGGAGCTGGGGGTGGAGCATAAAGTTGCTGAAGGGAAAATATACCTGGACGAGGACCATGCGTATGGTCTCATGGCCACCCTTGGGCTCGCCATAGGCCAGGATGGGAAAATAAGCCTGGAGAGGTTCGAATCGCTTTACTCGGAGGACAAGAAGGCGCTCGCTCTGGCGTGCGAGCTTTCCGGCATTGAAATAAAGGCAAAATCCCCCACCTACATAGGGGCAAGGATGGGACGGCCCGAGAAGGCGAAGGAAAGGGCCATGGAAGGCAACGTGCATGTGCTGTTCCCGACCGGCTCCCCGAAGAACAGGAGCATCACCAAGATGCACAGGGTGCTCAGGGCAAGGGAGGAGAAAAGCGTCTATGCCGAGGCCGCGCGCTTCATATGCCCGAGCTGCAAGAACATCACTCCTTACAGGAGGTGCGAACTGTGCGGCACCAGGACAATCGGGCAGAACACCTGCCCGAGCTGCGGGGCGCACACCACCAAGACCGAGCACTGCGTGCCTACGGTGCCCTACGACAATCGGCCCATAGCCATAGCGAGCATTTTGGAGATTGTGCGGAAGCAGTTCGGCACGCTTCCGGATGAGATAAAGGGGGTGCGGGGGCTTTCCAGCGCAAGGAAAATTCCGGAAAGACTGGAAAAGGGGTTCTTCAGGGCCAAGCACGGTATATTCGTGTTCAGGGACGGGACTTCCAGATTCGATGCAACGGACATACCGCTCACGCATTTCAAGCCAGCCGAAATAATGGTGAGCGTGGAAAAGCTCAGGGAATTGGGATATACGAAAGATTATCTGGGCAACGAGCTGGAAAGCGAGGAGCAGATTGTCCCGCTCAGGCCCCAGGATATCCTGGTATCGGAGTACGGGGCGGAATATTTCATAAGGGCCGCGAAGTACATGGACGACATGCTCGTGGGCCTGTACAACATGAAGCCTTTTTACAATGTGCAGAAAAAAGAGGACCTCATAGGGCAGCTCTTCATAGGGCTTTCGCCGCACACGAGCAGCGGCGTGCTGGTGCGCCTCATCGGATTCACAAAGGCGAACGTGGGCTTCGGGCATCCCTATTTCCACGCCGCGAAAAGGAGGAACGCTGATGGCGATGAGGACGCGATAATGCTGCTGCTGGACGCGCTGCTCAATTTCTCCAGACGTTATTTATCGGAATCCAGGGGCGGCACCATGGACGCGCCCATAACCATATCCACCATAATAGACCCCAAGGAGGTGGATGACGAGGCGCACAACATGGAGATGGTATTTTCATATCCCTTGGAACTTTACAGAGCCGCAGAAAGGTTTGCTGCGCCAGGGGAAGTGAAGATGAAAACCGTGAAGGACGTGCTGGGAACGCCCGAGCAGTACGGGCAGATGGGGCTTACGCACGACACCATACGCATAGACGAGGGGCCTTTGCGCACCGCCTATGTTTCGCTCAAGTCAATACCGGACAAGATAGATCTGGAATTCGCGCTGGAAAAGCGGCTGCGCGCAGTGGACGTGAAGGACATATGCGAAAGGCTCATACTTAGCCATTTCATACCGGATTTGTACGGCAACCTGCACTCTTTCTCAAGGCAGACGTTCAGGTGTTCGGACTGCAACGAGATATTCAGAAGAGTTCCGCTTTCCGGGAAGTGCACCAAGTGCGGGGGCAAGCTGCTGCTCACCATAAACAAAGGAGGGATAGAGAAATACCTTGAGATTTCCAGGAAGCTGGCCCAGGAATACGACCTCCCTGCTTATATGAAGCAGAGGCTGGACCTCATAGACAAGGAGATACACAGCATATTCGAAGATGAAAAAATAAAGCAGATGGGCATCTCTGATTTTATGTAGGGAAAAGGGAAACGCGGCAACGTTTTGTGTGAATATTTAATTAACTTGGCCAAGCTTAACTGGAACATGGATCTGGATAGGGCCTTCAGGGCGACATGCAAGGTGCTTTTCTTGGAAGAGGTAGGAGCACTCGGACAGTTTACAGAATATCTTTCGGAAGCCGAGGTGGGCATCACGGGAAAATCCACTTTCTCGGGCAAGGCACTGCGACTGATATCTCCTCATTTCTGCAAGAATGCTAGATTCTTTGATTATGGAAGCGAGTACGCGAAACTGGCTGGGTTCACAGGTTCTCTTGGCATTAATGATATCAAGGACATGGACTCGCTTGTGCAGGCTGCGCACGAGCGGCTCCTGTACGCAGGGAACAAGGTGCTCGGGGAATCCGGGGAAGTGACTGATTCGGACAACGTGTTCGACAGCTTCTTCGTGGACCGGTGCACAATGGTAAGGAAGGGGAAATTCCTGTCCTCCTGCTACCTCATGAACGAGACGGAATACGCGTTCGGGAGCGCCTCCAGCGGCAACTCCGCCTACATAATGCGCTGCTTCTACAACAACAGCTTAAGGAGGTGCTTCGAGTGCTCGGTGGTCACGAGCAGCTCGGACTGCTATTTCTGCTACAATCTGGACGGATGCAGCGACTGCATGTTTTCATTCCACCTCAGGAGCGCGCGCAACTGCATAGGGAACGTTAAGCTGGAACGAGAGAAGTACCTGGAGCTCAAGGGGAAACTCGTGGGGGAGATGGCGGACGGGCTAAGGAAGGGAAAAAGACTGCCCTTTTCCATAATAGACATGCTGAACAGTGATTGAAATGATTGCCGAGCTTGAGAAGGATTTCGCAAGGACTTCCCAGCTGCTGCTGGGTGCAGCACTCGCGCCCATGGATGATTACGCTGGATGGCTCGGAAGAAGGGTGCCGCTGCCGCACCTCACGAAATCCGCGCTGAGCGGAAAGCCGGTGTGGCTCCCTCCTCCGCCGAGTTTCAGGAACACCCTTTTCACTACTAAACGGGCGATATCCATGGAGGAGGTGGAAAAAGTGAGCGCCACTCCTTTCTCGGCTTCGGATTTGGAGGGGGCCGGGCTCGCGGATTTGGCAGGAAGGCTGACCGAACCAGTGCGCTACCTGTGCGGCAACTACAGGTATAGGACCTATGAGAACGTGGAGGAGTGCAGCGGCGCAGGCGACGGAAGGAACCTGTACAGGAGCGAGGATGCATACCTCAAGATAAAGAACGTGGCCTACTCGAACTACACGCTGTTCTGCGAGAGCATGTTCGGATGCCACGCGGATTTGCATTCAAAGTTCTGCATCCACACCTACAATTCGGAGAATGTAGCCAGGTGCTTCGAGGTGGACGGGTGCGCGGATTCCAGCGACCTGCTTTTCTGCCACAACTGCGAGGGCATGGGCAACGCCCTCTTGTGCTTCAACGCGAAGAACATGCACTACGCGGTCGGAAACGTGGAGGTAGGGCGGGAAAAATACGTGAAAATCAGGCAGAAGGTGCTTGCTGAAATCACGGCAAAGCTGGTGCGCGACAAAAAGCTGGAGCTGGACATATACAACGTTGGTTGCACCAGCGGCTAGCCTATTTCTTGTTTTTGCCCTTCATCTTCTGCATTATCGCATGGTGCGCCATCAGCCGGATTGCGTTCACTTTTATGAACCCTATGGAATCCTGCTGGTTGAAACCGCCTGCGATGTTCATGCTGGAGAGGTCCTGGTCGTAGAGCGAGCTCGGCGATTTCCTGCCTTTGAGTATCACATTTCCTTTGTAGAGCGAAAGGTACACCACCCCGTCAACGACGTCCTGGCTCTCGTCTATGGCAGCCATGAGGAATGACATTTCGGGGCTGAACCAGAACCCGTTGTACACCAGCTCCGAGAACTTGGGCGCGAGCATGTCCCTGAGCCTGAGCACCTCGCGGTCCATCGCAATGGCTTCAATGTCCATGTGCGCTGCGCGCAGTATGGTCGCCCCAGGGGTTTCGTAAACGCCCCGGGATTTTATCCCCACGAAACGGTTCTCCACTATGTCTATCCTCCCGATTCCGTTTTCCGCGCCCAGCTTGTTGAGGTAGAGGAAAAGCTCAAGCGGCTCGGTTTTCGTGGTCCCGTCTTCCTTGTTCACCACTTTCACCGGAATCCCGTCCTTGAAATGGATTTCAATGCTGGTTTCCCTGTCCGGGGCTTCCTTCGGGGATTTGGTCCATTCGAACATATCCTCCGTAGGCGCGGTCATCGGGTCCTCCAGGATGCCTGATTCGTAGCTGATGTGCATCAGGTTGGCATCGGTGCTGTATGGCTTGTCCAGGGTCGCTTTTATCGGTATTCCCTTCTCTTTTGCATAGTTTATGAGGTCCGGGCGGCCGTGGAATTTTGCCAGGAATTCCGGATCCTTCCATGGAGAAATAACTTTTATCTTCGGATTCAGCGCAAAATACGTGAGTTCGAACCGCACCTGGTCGTTGCCCTTTCCGGTCGCGCCGTGCGAAACATACTCGGCCTTTTCCTTTTCAGCGATTTCCATCTGCTTCTTCGCTATCACCGGGCGCGCAAGAGAAGTGCCTAGAAGGTAGCGCCCCTCGTATATTGCATTTGCTTTTATCGCCGGGAAGATGAAATCAGTAACGAATTCCCTTTTCAGGTCCTCGACATAGACCTTGGATGCGCCCACTTTGAGCGCTTTTTCCTTCGCGGCCTGCAAATCCTCGTTCTGGCCCACGTCGGCTATGAACGCAATCACTTCATATCCCTTGTCCACCAGCCATTTCAGTATGCATGACGTGTCCAGGCCTCCGGAATAGGCCAGCACTACCTTTCCAAGTTTGCTCAATCAAAACACCTCCGAATTTTTTGATGGGAAGAATGCCCCTTAACTAGTATTTTAATGTTGAGATTTAAATGCCACATTTTGACAGCATGATGTTTCAAATGAAACAAACTGAATAGATTAATTAAGCGGCCTCGCGAATGAAAATGATGAATTGCCTGCGCTGCGGAAGGGAAACCTCCGGCCAGTACTGCGACACGTGCAGGTTCTACGAAACCAACGACCAGTGCTGGCGCTGCAGGATGTACCTCCCGAAAGTGGAGCTTCAGCAATGGAGGGGCCAGACTTACTGCCCCTATTGCATAATGGACATAAGGGATGAGGAAAAACGCACCGAGGAGGCGAGGGGGGAGCGCGCGAGGGCGCAGGGCGCACAGGAACCCGGCGAACGCGGGGAATACCACGGCGACGAGGGCATGCGGCCCGGCGGAGAAACCCATGGCGGGCATCCCTCGGAACCCGGGCCGTTCGGAGCCGCGCAGAAGGAGGAATACCTGTGCGACAAGTGCAGGGGCGACCTGGAGATAGTGTACGTTGTCGCGGACCACAAGTTCTGCGAGCTTTGCTTCAACCAGCAGGCGCGGGAGTGGAAGAAAAGCGGCAAGGCACCACCGCACCTCAAATACCGGCTGAAGGAGGACCCCGGGCTCCTGGTCAAGCTCATCAGGTATCTCAAGAGCAGGGTAAGGGAAGAATGGGAAAAAAGGACGAAAAACGAGGCTGACCGGAAGGGCAGCGCCGGGAAATAGCCGGATGGGGAGAAGGAATTTATAAATAGTTAAGGGAAAACGCACATATGAGCCTCAATGTCAAGGGGGAGCCACGCCCTGCGCTCACCCTCCTCGTGATAATCGCCATCGGAATCATAGTCGGCATAGTGATACGGAGCGGCAACTACTTCTGGCTCATGGTGATACCGAACACGTTCGCGCTTGCGCTGACTTTCGTGATCCTGTTCGCCTACAACGCTGCGGGCAGCTACGAGAAAAGCAGCAGGAAGCGCCTGCCCGACCTGAGCGTGATAATACCGTCCTACAATTCCAAATCCACGATTTTCAAGACCCTGGACGCGGTGAAGGCCTCCAAATACCCTGGAAAGATGGAAGTGATAGTGGTTGACGACGGCAGCACTGATGGCTCCAGGGAGCTGCTCAAAACAGCCGAGGGCATCCGTCTGCTGGTGCTGGAAAAGAACAGGGGCAAGGCCGGCGCCATAAACATCGCGCTCAAGGGCGCCAAAGGCGAAGTGGTGGCCTGCGTGGACTCTGATTCATACCCCGAGCCCGACGCGTTCGCAGAGGCGGTCTCGGTGCTCATGGAGGACAGCGGGATAGGAGTCGTGTCATGCTTCGTGAAGGTCGCGAATCCCAACAACCTGCTGAAGAAATTCCAGGAGATAGAGTTCATGACCGGGTTCGGCTTCTTCCAGATAGGGGTGCACTTCCTGGACGCCATATCGGTCGCGCCTGGTCCGACTTCTATTTTCAGGAAAAGCGCCCTGGAAAAAGTCGGGGGCTTTGACGAGCACAACATAACCGAGGACCTGGAAATCGTATGGAGGCTCAGGAAGAACGGGTACAGGATAGGGCACACCCCCCATGCTGTCATATACACCGAGGTGCCCGGGGACCTGGGGAGCCTGTTCAAGCAAAGGATACGCTGGTACAGGGGGATATTCTACAACGTCCAGAAGCACGCGGATTTGCTGTTCAACCCCAAGTACGGGCTTTTTTCCATGCTTGTGCTCCCCTTCTCCTTCGCAGGGGAATTTGCCGGGGTGGCGCTCAGCTTCTCGTTTGCGTACATAACCCTCGCCCAGCTGGCGTGGGGTGCCCAGTATGTATGGGCCGCGTTCTCCATAGGCGCGCCCTTTTCCATGGTGAGCGCGGGCCCGGGGGTGAGCGCGGCGGCGGTGGTAATGGGCTTCATGCTCGTATGCCCCTGGATACTGGTCGTGTACCTCAGCTACGCCATCGGGGGCAGGGACATAGGAATCCTGGACATTCCGGTCATACTCCTGTTCTTCCTGTTCTACGGCCCGCTAATTTCGCTGTTCTACTGCATAACCTTCTTAAAGGAGGTAAACCGGAGTGATTACACATGGAAGTGAAGAACCAGGTACTCCTGAAGGCGGCATTGGTCACCATAGTGCTCTTCGCGGCTTCGCTGTACATCGGGTACAGCATCGAATCCCAGAGCTACACCAGCACGGAAAGCAAGCTGAACGAGTTCCACGAGGAGCTTGAAAACGCGCTCCTTTTCTCGCTCTTCATCCAGACGCATAACCAGACCGAATCAACCTGCGCGGTGCTCAGGGACCAGCTTGACGCGAGCGGGCAGAACGCCTTGGAGATATCGCAGGAGCTGGAGGACAACAAAGTTACGGTGTTCACCGACTACAACCAGCTCAGGGGCAGGTACTTCCTGGCGAACATGAGGTTCTACCTCATGCTCAGGGAATACAAACAAGAATGCGGGGACCAGAGCCTGGAGCCCATACTGTTCTTTTACAGAACCTACGGAGACTGCCCGACCTGCTATACCCAGGGGAGGGTGCTGGACACCGTGCGCGCGGAGTGCGAAAACGCGAGAGTGTTCGCGTTCCCGGCCGATTCCGAGGACCTGGCAATGATACGGGCATTCAAAACATATTACAACATAACCGGCACGCCTTCGCTCGTGATACGGGATGCAACCTACAACGGCGTGATTGAGACTGACAGGATAAAAGCGCTCATAGGCTGTTGAACAGGGAGCATTTCCGCACAGGTGCAAACCTACCTCCAAAGGGTTTCAGGCACCTTTTTTTTGTAGTTTATGCTCCGCGCGAACATGAACAGCAGGTCGCTCAGCCTGTTGAGGTAAATCGGTATGGCGTCGTTCACGCCCTCCTGCCTTTTGAGCGCAACGACCTTGCGCTCGGCTTCGCGGCATATCACCCTGGCCAGGTGCATGAGCGAGGCGGTCTTGCTTCCACCCGGAAGCACGAAGCTGGTTATCTTCGGAAGGCCCGCGTCTATCGCGTCTATCATCTCCTCCAGCTCCGAAGCCTTCTGCGGGGAAAGCCGCGGAATCGCTATCTTTTCTCCTAGCGGGGTCGCAAGGTCAGAACCCAGAACGAAAAGGGTGCGCTGTATTTTCAGGAGCTTTTCCCTGAGCTCCGGGTCCTCGGAGAACGCGATCACTATGCCTATTACCGAATTGAGTTCATCGACCTTTCCGGTGGCTTCAATGCGCGCATCATCCTTGGCGACCACCCTTCCGCCTATTATGCTGGTCTCGCCGCCATCCCCTTTCCTAGTGTAAATCTTCATTGCCACCACCTACATGGTTATGGAATAGGTGAGCAGGTCGCCCACCAGAATTGTTATCAGGAGCGCCAGGAGCACGAACGGAAGGAAAGGCGGGAGCTCCTTGTACACATATATTTCTTTCACTTTCAGTTTCCCGAGGCGCCTGATTTCCCCGGCATCCAGCAGCCTCTTCACCCCGTACTTCCTGACCGTTTCCGGCATGAGCTCCGGGGCCGCCAGGTCGCCCTCCTCTATTTCAGAGAGTTTGGTTTTTCGCGCAAGGGATTCCATGAGGGGCTGCTTGTAAACCAGGAACAGCATGGAGGAAAGGAGCAGTATGCTCACCATCATCACGTAGCCGATGCCGAAAATCCCGGTGGATATTATGAAGTACATCAGGAGCACGTAGACCGGCACAAGGAGCAGGTATTCCAGCCTGCCTTTTTTGCCTTTCAATGCTATGTTAAGCAGGATGTGGCAGAAGAAATAGAGCGCAAAGAGCAGGCAGGACGTTATTATGATTGAGAACGCAGGCGGGAAATTGAAGAGCGCTTTCGCTCCTGAGGGAAAGACCGGCAGCAGCAGCGCAAGCGAGGAAAGCACGTACACATCCGCTTCGCCCACATAGCCCAGCCTGTAGGAAAGGTAGCCCGCGGCGAAGATGAAGGCAGCGGTTGCGATGCCGTAGATGAAAACATCCTGCTGGAAGTACACGAGATTGGCAAGGAGCGAAACGGCCAGGAACGCATAGAGCACCTTGTCCGGGACCGTGCGATTGCTGCGCACGTCGTAGTATGTCGCAACGCCTGTGCCCAGCAGCGCGATTGCCATGCGCGCCAATTCACCGGGAAGCTCAATCCTCTGGAGCAGGAATTCAAACATAGCTCATCACATCGTCAAGGAAATCATCATGTATCTGGGCCACCAAAAGCTTTATACACTTCGCATCCTTGCCGGTTGCCCCGGTGATGCTTGGATTTGTCCTGCCCAGGTCGCCGTTCACGAATTCCTTTATGTAGGTGCCTGCCTCTGAAAGTATGAAGAGCCTGGGCGGCGCTTCGGAAATTACGCGCAAATCGAGTATCCTCCTCTTGCGCACCAGGTCGCTCCTGCGGTGCGCCACCCGCTGCGGGGTGCGCTGGCTGAGCACTGCGCCTTTCAGCGACAGTATGGCTTCCAAATCCCGGCGCTCGAAGCCCTTGATTTCTATTTCGGCCTCGTAGGCCTTGTCGAAGTGGGAATCCGAAATGAGCGCCACTTCCGAATTGTGCACATAGCGCAAATCCGAGATTTCAACGCCTTTATTGGCGTTCACCCTGGCCGCTAAGAGCGAAAGCGGGCATTTGGCTTCCAGGGGCTTCCTTATCTCCAGGATGAAGGGGCGCCCGGCTGTGTTCAGCACGTCTATGTCCTCCCTTCCCGAGGAGTGCAGCTCTGCGTCCCGGGCCCTGTAAAGCCCCTTCCCGGCTTCGGAGAGTATGTCTTCAATGGAATTGTACCTCACGCCTTTGAAATCGCACTCGCTGCATCCCTTTCCCGAACAGCTAGTGCAGGTCCATGTGCTCTGGGCCAGTTCCGGGCTGTACTTTTTGTACCTTCCGAAAACGAATATGTCCGAGCGCTCGAAGCGCACTTCCATGCGCGAGAAATCGAAAATCAGCTTTCCGTCCGCCCTGGAGAAATCATAAACAAGGCCGCTAAGCTTCTCTATTTTGCCTGCAATCAGATGGTTGAATTCGCTCTTTATGCTCACGCCGAGCCCGTAATCCCACACATCCTCCTCGCGGGCCATCATGTCCCTGGGAATCTCGGAGCTTATGGCGAATTTTTTCACATCGCCTGGAATGAGTTCGAGCGCTTTCTGGGCCAGCTCACCAAGCCTTGAGCTTGCGCCCCTGCATATGTGGCACTCGGAATCCGCGCACTGCGGGAGCTTTGAGCGGTTGCGCTTCCTGCAGTTTTCGCAGAGTGCAATCATGACTTTCTTACTGCCCCACATAATAAAAAACTATATAAAGCGAGCGAAGGAATTGCCAGTAAGCCTTAATAGAAGGATTCGGGTGTTTATATGGAAGTAAAGAAAACAGCTTTGATTTTTGCCGCGATTTTCCTCGCAGGGGTGGCATTGCTCTACTCCTTCGGGGGGACGCAGAACCAGGGGGAGAAGCTCGTACTCTACAACGGTTTTGCATACTACGAGCAGAGCGTGGCGCTCCAGGGCGGAGCAACGAGCTACGCGTTCGAGCTGCCCTACGGGGTTGAATCTGATTCTGTGAAGCTGCGCGTGGTGAATGGCTATGTTGTGAGCCAGTACATCCAGGAAGCGAACTACACCAGCATGGAGAAGCTGCTCGCATCCTACGTCGGGAAGCAGGTTTCGGTTTACGACAGCAACGGCAGGGAGATAAATGGCACGCTGCTCAAATACGACGGAAGGGCTTATGTGCAGACTCCTGAGGGCCTGTTCGTGATAACACCCTCATATTCCATGCTGCCCGGGTTCAGCGGGAACCTGAGCGACAAAAACGCGAGCGTAGTGTTCTTAGTAGGCTCGGGCAGCCAGAACTCAGTGTTAAACGGCAAGCTCAGCTATCTCATGGACTCCATATCCTGGAGCCCGGACTACACGCTTTACCTGAACGGGAACGGGGGAACCCTCGCGCTCGCAGGGGCGGTGAGCAACACTGCCAAGGACTATGACAATGTGTCGCTGAGCCTGTTCTACGGCCAGGTAAGGAGGACTTCCAGAAACATATATTACCAGACGAACTACGATTATGCGGCTGGAGTGAGCAAGGCCTCTGAATCAGCGCCTGCGCCGAATTACGCGCCCCAGAGCGTGTCCGAGTATTACAAATTCGACCTGGGCAACGTTGCGCTGAGGAAAGGGCAGAGCGAGTTCACGCTCTTCGAGAAGAAGGCGAATTCGATAAGCAAGACTTATGAAATGCAGGTGACTGGCTACTCGGGCTCTGAAGAGAGCTACAGCCCGCTGGCCATAAAGCTCAGCATAAACAACAGCCAGGGCAACGGGCTCGGAGTTGCGCTGCCTGCAGGAAACATAAGGGTGATGGACGAGAACGGCTTTGTGGGCGAGGACAACGCCCTGGAAACCGCCAACGGCGAGAACATGGTCCTCTACATAGGGGACGCTTTCGACGTTGTTGGGTTGAGCAGGCTGATGAACCAGAGCACCCAGGAGGTGGTGAGCTGCGACCCGCGCATTATGGCTGCGAAGAACGCGCCGCTGTGCGTGAACGAGATGGGCAGCATATACACGAACACCTACACCTACCAGGCGGATGTGAAGAACAAGAAGAACACGAGCGCGGATGTGGTGCTCAGCTACTCGCCATACGGGGACTGGGTGATGGTGAATGAGAATATACC
>JAQTMJ010000009.1 GCA_028714395.1 Candidatus Iainarchaeum sp.
GCGCACGAGCTGTTTTACGAGATTATAAATGAAACGAAAACAGAGTTCAGGAGGGCAGGAGTGAAGGTGGAGAAGCTGGAAAGCAAGAAAGGGCAGAGGAATTTATCTGATTTCTGAACCCAGCAACCTTATATGTAAGGTTTTTATTCTTTCTTCGCCTTACTTCATTTCATGTGGGTCACCAAACTCAAATTGTATCACAAAGATTGCCCGATTGTGAACAGATGCGTGAAATTCGGGACGAGCGTGCTTTCTTACCCCAGGTCACACTACCGCAAAGCCGGGAATGTTTATGCGACCACCGTATGCAAGATAATAGGAAGTGAAGAAGCAAAGAAGGCGCAGTTTCTGGCTGACTTGAAAAAAGACCGGAAGATTTCCAGGCTGGATGTAAGCGGGGACGTGTTCGTCTATGAATACAATCTTGGAAAAACCGGGGAACACGTGATGCTTTATTTTGATCCTGAAATTGTTTTTGTGAAGCCGACTGTGAACTCTCCTGACGGCCACGAATATTGGGAAGTTGCATCCTGGAGCAAGGAAAGGTTGGTCAAATTTGCCGAAGACCTGTCCAAACACATGGATTATTACGAGATGATGTACATCCGCCAGACCACCCACGTGGAAGTTTATTTCCCTTCTGTAATGCCCAGGCTTTCCCCGGCACAGGAAAAAGCTCTTGTCCTTGCATATCAATGGGGATATTACAACTATCCTAGGAAGGCTGACTTGAAGGATCTTGCAAAAAAACTTGGAATTTCAGTGGCCTCGTTCCAGGAGAGCCTGAGAAAAGCCGAGAACAAGGTCATACCCATGATGGTGGAAAGAATAGTCAAACCTTAGATTTAAGGTTAAATCGTTTTATTGCACAAATGTGAAAATTCCCCATGCTCACTTACGAAGAGTTTCTGAAAGTTGATATGCGCATAGGGAAAATAATCGGGGTTGAGGATTTTCCGGCTGCGAAAAAACCATCCTACAAACTGAAACTGGACCTGGGACCTGAAATAGGGATAAAGGCCTCATGTTCGCAGCTCACTCACTTCTACAAGAAGGAGGAGCTACTATGTAGATACGTAGTATGCGTTGTGAATTTCCCGCCGAAAATGATAGCGGATTTCAGTTCTGAAGTGCTCACATTGGGCGTATGGACTGATAGTGGTGTGGTCTATCTCCAGCCAGAGAGGGGCGTAAGGCCCGGCCTGCGGATTTCCTGATTTTAAAATACCTTACAATTCAGGCTAAATTCTTATCTAATGTTGTGGTATTTCATAGTTATGAGCGTAGAGCATAGGAAAACTGCCGGAGCAGTAACTGAGAACCTTTACGTTACTAGGAGTTCAAGTCCCCTGAGGCCTCCGCTTCTGGAAGATATGGGATTTTCAAGAGGGCAATCACTCACGCACATGGAAAATGGCAGTGAACGCGCGAGGGTGTTGCTCATGGTTCCGCCTTATACAAGAATAAAGAGGAGGGCGCCTGAATCTCTAGGCTTCTGGCCGGAGCAAACGAAAAGGGTCGGAACTCCCATAGGGTTGCTGAGGCTTGGCACTGCAACGCAAAATGCGGGCTATTCTGTAAAAGTAATTGATGCTGCTGCGGAGGGTTTTGAAAACGAGACGTTGCTTGTGCCAGAGATGGGCATGTACAGGTATGGTCTGGCGGATGAAGAAATTACAAAAAGAATAATGGATTTCAGGCCGCACGTGATTGGGATAACCGCTGACTACACCTGCCAGTGGGGAAATGTACGGGCGCTTGCGGACCTGATGAAAAGGATTGATTCAAAGATAGTGGTGGTGCTTGGAGGAGCCCACGCAACCCTGGATTACAAAAATGCGCTGCTTGACTCCGCGGCAGATTATGTGGTTATGGGCGAAGGCGATCGCACCTTTGTTGAATTGATTAAGATGTTGGAGAATAGGGAGGACAACAGGCAGATAAGGGGCATTGCTTTCAGGGAAAATGACTTCATAAGGGTGACTGAGGAAAGGCCGTTTGTTTCGCATTTAAGCGAATTGGGCGTTATCAATTACGATCTTGCGAATCTGGACCTGTATAGCGGGCCTGTGCACAGTGGAGGAAAAAGGCAACGCGATTATGGGAGATGCACCTGCTTGTTCACCAGCGTGGGTTGCAACACCAGATGCAGATTCTGCACGATTCCAATCGTGAACGGACCGTTCAGGGCCCTTGATGCTGAGATTTTGGACAGCCAGCTCAGGCACCTGATAGTGCGCGGAGTTTCCGAAGTCATTCTTGAGGACGACAATCTGTTTCATGACCCACTCTGGACGCTCAAAGTGTGCGAACTGCTCAAAAAGCACGATGTGGCGTGGATGGAAGAGGGCGGGTTGGCGCTCTACGCGCTCATTGCCCTTCACCTGGGAAAACAGGCCGCTGGAGTTCTGGGAAGCGAATACAAAAAGCCTTTGTTTGAAAGAATAAGGAAGGCGATAGAAGATGGAGTAACCGCCGCGCAAGTGATAAAGGCAATGGCCGAAAGCGGCTGCTATTCAGTCTATCTTGCGGTTGAATCCGCAAACAGGAACAGTCTGCAAATTTCCGGGAAACCCGAGGCTAACACACTGGCCGAAATCACTCTTGAGATAATCCGCCTTTTCAAGAAGCACGGAATAAAAGTTACCGGTGGCTTTATGCTCGGTTTCGCAGGACCGGACAGCACTGGTGGCGCGTTCGCGGAAAGCGAGGAGGATGTGATGAACACGTTTGCCTATGCGAAGATGCTGATGGACGAGGGAATGGATTTCGCGAACCCGTTCATAGTCACCCCGCTTCCAGGAACTCCTTTGGGGGAATGGCAGATGCAATTTGTGAGAAGGGATTACGATTTTTTTTCCCATGAGCTTGGAGTTATGGACCTTCCTTCACTCACGGCAAAGCGGTTAGAAGTGCTAAGAGCTCGGATGCTCCTGGAGATAAACGGAGAAACGAAGGTGGCGGAAATGCTAAGAACAGGAAGCTGGCCAGTTTGAATGTGATGTTGCGGTGACACGAACATTTCACCGTTCAACGCAAAAAACTTATCTGATTTCTAATGAATCAAACATCCTCAACTGTTCCGTAAGATATCTCACGTTGCTCGTAGTGATATGGCCCATACCAGCTTCTAGTTCGAGCACTTCCTTCACGAAGTTAGGAAAAATATTTACGATGTGTACACCTCCAAAAGGAATAATGCCCGAAATCGTCATTTCTCGAGAGTTTATGCCTAAACCAGATAAGAGTCTATTTACATGGGGATCTATTGCAAGTGCAAGTATGACAAGTGCATCAGTTACAGTTAATCCGTTCCTATCTAGCACTGATTTTGCATTATCCATCTCAGTGCGGTGCGTTGGTCTTTTAGGATCATGCGCACCTATTGCATCGGAAAGAAGAATAGTGGCTGGAGTTGTATAAACATGCCTGCCAGTGAGCCCTGTAATAATGGACGCATAGCCCTTGAGTGAAGATTCTAACTCGAGTATGCGAACCACAGCGGCCATGAATTGCTCGAATGATATTGCTTTATGAAGAAAACCCGACGGGCTTTCTACTGTAGAGGACCGCACATTGCAACCGCCAAATCTCCTCTCTAAATTAGAGTCCGGATCAGTTCTTATCTCCCCTGGAGTTATTGCCAGCCCTTCAGTAGGCAGCAGTTGATTCAGGTTCCTAAGCGCGACGCGTATCTGCTGTGGCGTACCCGGTGACATTCTCACGATTAGGCGATTTTCAGGTCTAGCATTTACGCAATATCGACCACTGGTTTCTATGATGTAATTATGCAGATGGATTATTTAAACCTTTTTCCTCTTTCTAACACACGAATATGTTACACGAATTTAAAAACCTTTCTTAGCAAAGTATTGAGCAACGCAAGGGTCAGCTTGAAAGCCAGCCCGGCGCAAAACTACGCAAACGAGGTGAAAGCATGGCAACGAACAGAAATGTCGGTTCCAGCAGCAAGAATGCCCCAGTGAGCGTGGTTTATCGGTGGCACGAAGGGGAATTACTTTTCGAGCGGTATAACTGATACCACCGACCGCAGAAAAAAGATTGACGCGCAGAAGTTGCGCACTATTTTGTTCCTGCTCTTTGAAGAGAAGAGGGGAATCAGGGAAATAGCAGACATGCTCAGTGTCTCCCATATGACCGTATACAGGGCATTGGGGAACGTGGAGATGAAAGGGTGAAAAAATATGGGTTTAGCTTTAGGACTGGAAAGGAAAGAGAATGGAAAGACAGGGCAAATAAAGAAGCCAGGGAACGGCACGGGCCGCAACGGGCATTTCGTCAAACAGGCCGGACTAGAAATTCCGGTTGTCCCGGATGATGTGAAACTGAAAAATGCACTGGATAAAATGAAGCCCCAGCCGGAAGCGAGATATAATCTTGAGGAAATAGGGCGTTTTGGGTGTTGAAAAATGGGATATGTGAAAATAACTCTTGAAGAGGACGAAGTGCCGAGGAATTTCCAGAATATCCTTCCGGATTTGCCGAAGCCGCTGGAGCCGCCGCTGAATCCGGCAACGAACAAGCCCGTGGGGCCCTCTGATTTGGAGGCGATATTTCCGAAAGAGGTGATAAGGCAGGAGGTTTCCCAGGAAAGGTTCATCCCTATTCCTGAGGAAGTGAGGGAAGCGCTGCTGGTGCTCGGAAGGCCCACTCCGCTTTTTAGGGCGAGAAGGCTGGAAAAAGCGCTGAAAACGCCTGCGAAAATCTATTTCAAGCACGAGGGGCTGAATCCGTGCGGAAGCCATAAACCAAATACAGCGGTCGCACAGGCCTATTACAACATGAAGGAAGGGGTGGAAAAGCTTGCAACCGAGACAGGGGCAGGGCAGTGGGGAACCGCGCTTTCCTACGCGACCATGCTCTTCGGCCTGGGATGCGAGGTGTTCATGGTGAAATCAAGCTTCGCGCAAAAGCCCTACAGGAAGATAATGATGGAAACCTACGGGGCGAAAGTGCACGCTTCGCCGAGCGAAATTACCTCTTATGGGAAAAAAGTATTGAAGGAAAAGCCCAACCACCCGGGAACTTTAGGAGTTGCTATAAGCGAGGCAATAGAAACGGTCGTGACGGACAAGAAGGGAAAAACCAAATACTCTTTGGGAAGCGTGCTCAACCACGTGTTGCTCCATCAGAGCGTAATCGGGCAGGAGGTGAGGGCGCAGCTCGCAAAGGCTGACGAGCAGGCTGATTACGTAATTGGATGTATTGGAGGAGGGAGCAATTTCGGGGGAATCGCGCTTCCTCTTATTTATGATAAGCTGAAGGGAAAGAATAATACTGAATTCATAGCAGTGGAGCCAATTGCGTGCCCTTCAACTACTAAAGGGGAATACAAATACGATTTCGGGGACAGCGCTGGAATGACTCCGCTCATGAAGATGTACACCCTTGGAAAGGACTTCATCCCCGACCCGCTCCATGCAGGAGGCTTGAGGTACCACGGAATGGCGCCCATAATATCTCTCTTAGTGAATGAGAAAATGGTCAAGCCAGTCGCCTACAAGCAGAAGGAAGTGTTTGAAGCTGCGATGGTGTTCGCAAGGAGCGAAGGCATAATAGCCGCTCCGGAATCCTCGCACGCGATAAAAGCAGCGATTGATAAGGCGCTGGAGTGCAGGAAAAAGAACGAGGAGAAAACTATTGTGTTCAATTTGAGCGGGCATGGATTATTGGATCTGGGAGGTTACGCTGATTACCTGGCTGGAAAAATAATCGATTAGCGGCGCATGAACGTGGGTCTTCTCCTTCCCCCTGGATTGTAGCCAGGCCTGCGCGAGTGGCCTTCATGTGGCCTGTCCGAGCCTTCGCGGCGCCCCTCATGGGGCCTTCCGTATCCAGAGCCCCCGTGAGGCCTTCCATAGCCTGGCCTCGGGCCGCCGTAGGGCCTGTGCCCTTCACTGGGCCTTCCATGGCCTTCGTGCGAGCCATAGCTTCCTCCGGAATGCGGCCGCCCATAGCCTCGGCGCTCGTTGCCTGCGTAGGGATTGTAGGGCCCTGTGCGCAAAACGAAGCCTGAGCGCACGCTCTTCCTGAAATAGGGGTTCTTTTCCACAAATGTGATTGCCTTGCCCTCGGCGCCCATGCGCCCGGTCCTTCCTATGCGGTGGAGGTGAGTCAGGCTGTCAATGGCTTCATCGTAATTAACTACCAAAGCGATGTCCTCTATGTGCATCCCCCGCGCGGCTATATCAGTAGCAACGAGTATGTCCGAGGCGCCTGTCTTGAACGCGTCCATTATCTTCTCCCTCCTGAACTGCGTAACGTCTCCATGCATGTAGGCCGCGTTTATGCCCTGCTCGCGCAACCTTTTCCCGATGAATTCCGCTGCGCGCTGGGTTGCCACGAAGATGAGTATCTTTCCTTTCGGGTCCGAGCCCTTCTGGCTCTTTATTATCTCAATCAGCTTGGGGAATTTCTCGGGCCTGTCTATGTCTATTTTCTCCTCTGCTATCTGCGGGGGCTTCTCCTGCTCCCCCACTTCGAGTATTTCCGGGTTCTTCATGTACTTGGCCGCGAGCCTGTGGATGTCGTCGCTTATCGTTGCAGAGAAGAGGTAGACTTTGCGTGCGTATGAAGTGTTGGAGAGTATGCGCTCCACGTCCTCTGCGAAGCCCATCTCGAACATCTTGTCAGCTTCATCCAAAACAACGTGGTCGTAATCGTTCAGGTCCAATGCGCCGCGCTCGAACAAATCAAGCAAACGCCCAGGAGTTGCAACCAGTATTTCAACTCCGTTGTAAAGTAGCCTGATCTGCCGGTCTATGTTCTGCCCCCCATAAACGCACACTATGCGGTAGCGGTGGAATTTCCCCAGCTCGCGCAGCTCGTTCATGATTTGGATTGCAAGCTCGCGCACCGGCGCAAGTATGAGCGCTTTTCTAGCCTTCTGGGCGGCAAGGAGCTCGTAGAGCCCTATGCCGAATGCGAGGGTTTTCCCGCTTCCGGTCTTGCTGCGCGCAATTATCTCCTTTCCCGCCATCATTATCGGGACCGCTTTTTCCTGAACCTCTGTCGGAGTCGTGAACCCGAACGAGGTTATTCCCTGAAGGGTCTTGTCTGAAAGGCCCAAGTCCTTGAATTCTGCTATGCTAACACCTTTTTCTTTCGTTTATTGATTGCCAAACCTTGCCAAATTTCAGAATACGGGGAATTTTTAGCGAAATCTGGTCCAATGTGCAATCTAAATTCGAATGAATTAATTAGGGTTGGGATTGTTTATAAATATGCGCTTTTGAGGCGCATTTGCCCGCTGCCCATAGTCATTGGTAAAGGCTGCGAATCCTGTTCACCGCGTCCCTGAAGCTGGCTTGCCCGAACAGGGCTTTCGCCACGTCCCGGGCGAGTATGGGCACTCCGTGCAGCCCGTAGACCTTGTAGGCGCCCCATACTCCCTGCACATGCTCGGTAATGGACATCCTCGTACGTTCCCGCGCTATCACAGGCGAAGTCGCTTCGTGCTCGAAGAATATCTCCGGGTATATAGAAATTTTCCCGGCTTTCGCGTCGTGGAGCGCCTGGATGAAACCCTCCGGGGAATGCGCCACGCTGCCCGCTATGACGTTCCAACCAGAGAGGAACGGCCCGATCGTATCGCGATTGGCTTTTATGCGGGGATGATGGTGCGAATCCGCATCGAAAAGCGGGACTGCCCCGTATTTTCCCATCTCGTAGGCGAAGGCCATGTTGAGCATGTCGATTGTGCGGTAGGGAAGGAATCCGAGCTTTTCCGACCATTTGAGGACCCAGGCCCTGAGCGTGAGGTCCAGCTGCTCGAGCCGCTCCTTCTCCTTGAGGGCCATTTGATATGCGTCCTCGTAGCCGATTTCCAGCATGTTGAGCACGTCGTCGTGGCTCGGAATGTACGTCGGGATGCTCTTGCGTACCGGGTTAGTGGGATTGAAGCAGGCAACGCCCTGCACGAATTTGCTTATTATCTCTTCAGCCTTTTCGAGCGTGATGATCCCTTCCATAACCGCGGCGAGCAACCCGACGCGGTGCGGAAGCGCAGGGTCGCACACAGGATGCGCAACGGCGAACGCGACTTCCTTCCGGTTTTCCCCGAAGTTGAACCTGGAGTGCAGGCAGCCCATAAAATCCTCCATGGCTATGAGGGGCGCGAGCGCAGGGTAGTCCAGATTCCTCTTCCGCAGATATTTGGCCTGGATGATTTTCATGGCTGAGGGAGTTGCGTACATCATCACGTGCGGGCCGTTCGGGTCCCCGAGCTTGATTGGCATCGTGACCTCCACCGCGGGCACCTTCACTATCCCCACCGCCTTCTCCAGCGCGGCCATGTCCCTGAACAGGGGAAGGAAGAAATTGTTGTGCGGCCCGGTGGCATCGAAATCCATGTTCGAAAGCACCAGGTTGGCGAGAATATCGCGCTCCCTGGACCTGCCGTCGTCCACGAGGAGGTCCATGAGCAGCCTTCCGCGCGAATAGCCGTGGTGGCTGTGGGACTGGAAGAAATAGTGGTCTTCGGGCTTGTGGCTCGCGACTTCTTCAATCATCTTTACAGCGAGGTCTGCCCATTTGCCAAAATTTATCGGATTAATGGCGTCGTACCTGAGATTTCGCAGGATTTTGGTGCGATTGAGCAGTGCGCCATCCTCGGAAACTTTGAGCGGGTCGGTGAACATCACCCTGAGGCCGTGCCACTTGGAATACTCCACTATCACGAAGAAATTGGATTTTTCGCCGTTTTCGTTCCGGTTGAACACATACCAGTTTTTCGGAAAGCCGACCAGGTCCAGCCCGTCGTTGGTGAATATGGACTTGATACCGTAGAATAGTCTCAGGAACCGCCCGTTTTTTTCAAGCGCTTCGTCGTAGAGCGGGGAGTATTTGGAGGTGGGGGGAAGGCGCACGTGCGCGTTCTTCAGGTGGAAGCCTGCGGCTTTCATTTTTTCCGCAAATTCCTGCACTTTTGCTGGAATTGGTTTAACCTGTTTAGACGCCATTTTCCCACTAAAAGAATATGCTAAAGGAACTTTATAAAACGAGATGGGCATTGGAGCTTACCAGCTTTCTTGTAAATACATATAAATAAGTAAATGCATAGCTAATATCATGCCTGATTCGATGGATGATTTATCAGCCCAGCTCAGGAAGGGCGGGTTCATAGTGGTTTACGACGGGGACGAAAGGGAGGGGGAAGCGGATTTGATGTTTCATGCAAAATTTGCTAGCCCTGAGAAGATTGAGCGGATGAGAAGAGATGGAGGCGGGCTGATTTGCCTTGCAGTTGGTGGGGAAAGCGCTGGGAAAATCGGGCTCAGGTTCCTGACTGACATTTTGAGGGGAAGCGGCTATGGAAACGTCACGTACAAGAGGACTGCTTACGGGGACGAGCCGGCCTTTTCTCTTGGGATAAACCACAAGGATGTTTATACCGGGATAACTGATGAGGACAGGGCGCTCACCATAAGAAAAATGGAGGAATGCGTGCGCACCGAGAACCAGAAGGAGTATTTTGAGAAGAATTTTTACGTGCCTGGCCATGTTTTTCTGCTCATAGGGCGCAGCATTGATGTGCGGAAAGGGCACACTGAACTCAGCCTGGAGCTTGCTCGTATTGCAGGGCTTTCCGGAGCAATGGTGATGTGCGAGATGATGGGCAAGGTAAAGGCGCTGGCGAAAAAAGACGTTATTGAATACGCGAAACGGAACGGGTTTCCATTTATTGAGGGGCGGGATATATGGGGAAAAAAATAGGTTTGGTTGACACGATGTTTGCGCGGGTGAACATGGGCGCGATTGCGCTTGACGAGCTTGCGAAACTGGATTCTGATGCGGAAGTGGAGCGAAGAACCGTTCCCGGGATAAAGGACCTTGCGGTTGAATGCAAAAAACTGCTGGATGCGGGATGCGACATCTGCATTGCTCTGGGGATGGTGGGCGGAGCTCCAATAGATGTACAGTGCGCGCACGAGGCTTCGCTGGGAATAATGCAGGCCAAACTAATGACGAACAAGCACATAGTGGAGGTGTTCGTGCACGAGAACGAGGCGTGGAGCGAACGCGAGTTCGCGGAGATATGCGAAAACAGGACGAGAAAGCACGTGCAGAATGCGCTCAATCTGCTCAACCATCCTGAAGAGCTTGTGAAAATGGCCGGAAGAGGGATAAGGCAGGGAAAAGACGATGAGGGCGAGATAAAAGCAAGGAAAATCGGGCTCGGATTCGTGGTTGCTGAATTCAATCCGAATATCACCGGCGAAATGGAGAAACACGCTATGGAGGAGGCAAAAAAGAGCGGAATTGACTTGGTGGAAGTGCTTCATGTGCCAGGGGTTTTCGATATGCCGCTCGCAGTGAAGAAGCTGCTCTGGAACAAGAAAATTGATGCTGTTGTCACTTTGGGGTTCGTGAAAAAGGGCGAAACCAAGCATGACGAGATTGTTGCTGAAAACGCTTCCAGGGAGATTTCAGGCCTTGCGCTGGAGTATAAAAAACCTGTCGTGCTTGGAGTTATAGGGCCCGGGGCCACTTTCCCGCAGGCTGAAGCAAGGAAGGAGGAATATGCAAGAAGGGCGGTGCAATCCGCCATAAAGCTCGTAAAAGAGATGAGAAAATGAGAGAGCATGATTCGATTACTAAAGTTCTTTTTCCCACAAGGCTCGGGGAATATAGGATGAGCGCGCACAAGGAGGAAGGGCAGGAGATTCTCGTGCTGGAATACGGGGAGCTGAAGGAGCCTGTGCTCGTGCGCATGCACTCAAAATGCCTTACCGGGGATGTGTTCGGCTCGCTCAGGTGCGACTGCAGGGCCCAGCTTGAGCAATCACTTGAGATGATAAAGAAGAATGGGAGCGGGATGCTCATCTACATGGATCAGGAGGGAAGGGGCATAGGGCTGGTGAACAAGGTGAAGGCGTACAAACTGCAGGACGAGGGCTATGATACGCTGGAAGCGAATCAGAAGCTGGGCTTCAAAGGGGATGAACGGACTTACGGAGCTGCTGCAAAAATAATGAGGGAGATGGGCATAACGAAGATAAAACTTATTACGAATAATCCGAAGAAGATGGAGGATTTGCACTCCCACGGGATAGAAATTGTGGAGCGCGTTCCCATAGTTATAGAAGCCAATGGATACAACGAGAGGTATTTGAGAACGAAAAAAACCAGGATGGGACACCTTCTTTGAATGATTTCAATGGGAGATGATGAAAAATTCATGCGGCTGGCGCTCAAATTGGCCGCGAAAGGAAATCCTTCCCCCAATCCTTATGTTGGCGCAGTCATAGTGAAGGATGGGAAGGTTATTGGAAAGGGATATCATAAAAAAGCAGGAATGGCACACGCTGAGGTGGAGGCACTCAAAAGTCTGGAAAACCTGGAGGATGCGAAAGGCGCAACTCTTTATGTGACTCTTGAGCCATGCAACCACTTCGGAAAAACGCCTCCTTGCACGAAAGCGATAATTGAGGCTGGAATCTCAAAAGTCGTTTACGGAATGAAGGACCCGAATCCAGAAGTAAAGGGAGATGGAGCGGACGAACTGCGCAAAGCTGGGCTGGAAGTGGTTGGTGGAGTGCTGGAGGATGAGGCGGCAAAACAGAACGAAATTTTCTTCAAATACTGCAAAACTGGGCTTCCTTTTGTTTTGGTGAAGGTTGCGATGAGCATGGATGGGAAAATAGCTACCAGAATAGGGGATTCCAAATGGATAAGCGGGGAGAAAGCGAGGAGATATGGGCATAGGCTGAGAAGCTCCTGCGATGCGGTGCTGGTCGGAATAAACACAGTGCTCAAGGACGATCCTTTGCTCACTGCGCGCATATCTGGCGGAAGAAATCCTGTGAAAATCGTGCTTGATGGTGGGTTGAGAATTCCTCTGGAGACGAAACTGCTCAAAGAAGGGAAAACTCTGATTGCGACGTGCGCGAACGCGAATGTGGAGAAGAAAGGTGAACTCGAAAAAAAAGGAGCGACGATAATTTTATGCGGGCAGGAGAGAGTGGATTTGAAGGTCTTGCTTGCTGAATTGGGAAAAATTGGAATAACTTCGGTGCTTGTTGAAGGCGGGAGCGAGGTGCAGGGAAGCTTCCTGGATGAAGGGCTTTTGGACAAGGCGGTGCTGATTTATGCACCTATTCTCATGGGCGGGAGAGAGGCGAAAACTGCATTCGGGGGAAAAGGCGCGGAAATTGTTGAGCAGGCGCTCAAGATGCGGATTGAGAAAGTCAGGAAATTGGGAAATGATTTCGTGTTTGAGTGCTATCCCATAAGATGAATAGATCGCCTCAGACGAATATAAT
>JAQTMJ010000010.1 GCA_028714395.1 Candidatus Iainarchaeum sp.
AAAGGGCGCTCGGAGCATTCATGCTCAACGCGCACGCTGCAAGGGGATATAGGGAAGTGTGGGTGCCGCACCTTGTAAAGAGCGGGATAATGCAGGGCACCGGCCAGCTCCCGAAATTCAGGGAGGACCTTTACGGGACTGATGACGATTTGTGGCTCATACCCACCGCCGAGGTTCCACTCACCAACCTGCACGCGGGCGAGGTGCTCGAGCTTGCAGAGCTCCCGAAGAAATACGTAGCGCTCACGCCCTGCTACAGGAAGGAGGCCGGCGCCTACGGGAAGGATATAAAGGGGATGATAAGGCAGCACCAGTTCGACAAGGTGGAGCTGGTGAAAATATGCGACCAGGAAAGGAGCTTCGAGGAGCTCGAGGGCATGGTGAAGGACGCGGAGAACGTGCTCCAGATGCTCGAGCTTCCTTATCGTGTGATTGAATTGTGCACCGGGGACATGGGATTCGCGAGCGCAAAAACATACGATCTGGAAGTGTGGATTCCCAGCCAGGGCAAGTACCGCGAGATATCCTCGTGCAGCAACTGCACGGATTTCCAGGCAAGGAGGGCGAATATCAGGTACAGGGACAAGGGCGGGGAAATGAAATTGGCGCACACGCTGAACGGGAGCGGGGTTGCGGTGGGCAGGGCGCTGGTTGCAATAGTGGAGAACTTCCAGGATGCGGCTGGGGTTGCTGTTCCGAAGGTGCTCCAGGATTATATGGGCTGCGAGCGCATTGATTTCAAAAAATAGTGGTTGCTTGATATTCCTTACTGAAGGGCTTGCAAAGGAGATAATTGCGGGCAGGGGGGAGGAAACCGAACTGAGCCTTGATTTGGGAAGGAGCAGGAGAAGGGTGAAGAGGAAGCTGCTGCTCGGGATTCCGCTGGAAAAGGTGCGCGGCGACTATATCTATATATGGAATGGAAGAATGCTGTCCAAGGCTGCCATCGCTTCGGAACACTATTACCGGCTCAGGATGTTCTCCGGAATCCCGGTGCTTGAGATAGACGGGCTGAGGATGCAGCTGGTGAAGGAATTCAAGACTCCCATGGAGTATGGGAAGCTGGTTGCCGCGAAACTGGATGTGGGTAAATCGGACCGCGTGCTGGACACGTGCGCAGGGCTGGGTTACACTGCAATCGCGGCTGCTGCAAGGGGGGCTGAAGTGCTGACGTTCGAAAAAGACCAGAATGTGGTTGAGATTGCGAAAATAAACCCGTGGAGCAGGGAGCTTTTCTCCGATGAAAAAATAGAATTCCTTGAAGGCGACGTGCTCAGCGGGATAAGGCGGATGGATGCCGGGCGGTTTGATAAAATAGTGCACGATCCTCCGAGGTTCAGCCTGGCAGGGGAGCTCTATTCGCTCGGATTTTACAGGGAGCTTTTCAGGGTTGCGAAAAAGGGCGCGCTGCTGTTCCATTATGCAGGGAACCCGGGCAGGGGGAAGGGCAGAAGTATCGGGAACGGAGTGGCTGAACGGCTGGAAAAGGCAGGGTGGAAAAAAATCAGGCGCGTGGAAAAGCTGCAGGGGGTTCTGGCAAGGAAACTTTAGTTGATATTATAAACATCCTCCGGCCCTTGAATGAACGGTGGTGAGATGCAGGTTGTGGATGATTCAAGCTTCAGGAAGGAGGTGCTGGAGAGCAAGCTCCCGGTGCTGGTTGATTTTTACGCAGAGTGGTGCCCGCCGTGCAAGGTGTACGGCCCAGCGTTCGAGCGGGCAGCGGCAAAAACGGGCGGAAAAATCAAGTTCGTGAAGCTGGATGTGGACAAGGCTCCGGATGTTGCAAGGGAATGCGGGGTTATGAGCATACCTACCACTATTCTATTCAAGGAGGGGAAGCAGGCCGCGAGTTTCGTCGGGGCCATGGGCGACAGCGAACTCGAGAAGTGGCTTGGCAATAATGTACGATGAAGCGGGTTTTACCCGAAAGCGCGATTCAGAATTTTTCCGAGAAATAGTCTTCCTGCCTTGGCGCTATCAGTATCCTGGGCCTCTGGACTGATTTAGGCTTAGGATCAGGGGAAAGCACGGAGCCGAGGCCGCCCACCATGGTGAGCAGCACGAGCCCTGCGAGTATCACTATTGCTGATTTTGAGAAAAGGTCCAGCTTTTTCTGGTCTGCAACAAACGAGCCCAGGAGGCTGTCCGGCACATCCTGGCGCACGTAGCTGAAGGAATTGGAACTTGATGTCACCGGCGCTGCGGAAGCCGGGATGAAAAGCTGCTTGTTGGAGATGCTCTGCTGGGAGCCGAAGTCCACAAAGGAGAGGGAGGGCGTTTCGGTGTCCAGGCCTTTTCCGAAAACAGATACGGTTGCGGTCTGGCGCGGCCCTATCTCCAGCACCCAGGAAAGCGTGGAGCCCAGGATGGAAGCTGAAGGTTCTGTGGAATCAAGGGAGCCGCTGTATGCCATGGACAAAATCACCTGGCGGGTGGTGTCCGCGGTGTTGGTTATCAGCACGGTAGTCTTGCGCACGGCGAACGAGGACGGGAGCTCCATGTCTCCGGTATCCTGGAACACTGAATTCTGGTAAAGGCCGTAGGTCTTGTGCACCTGGATGTCCAGGTTATTGGAGTATATGTACTGGACCGAGAACGTGAGCAGCGAGAAAAGCGTGATGAAAAGCACTGCCAGGGCGAGATTCTTTGCAATGTTCCGCTGGGGCTCTTTCCGCATCTTCCGCATAATAATAGTATGTATCAACAATACTTTAAAAGTATAGCTTGGATGGCTCTATGCCCGGAAGGGATGTGGTCTCATGGTTGATTCTGAAACGGTCAGGAAGGCGATGGAAAAAGGGGTTGCCGAGAAGCGGAAATTCGAGAGCCTGGAGTACGTGCGGTTCAGGGGCCCGTTCAGGGCAGTGGAGCGCGGCAGCGTGATTGCTGAGGATGGGTTTTTTCCGGGCTTTCCGCACATAAAAAGGATATTCACCCTGGAGAAGGGGCTTGCAAGGAATATAGAGGGGGATGCTGTTTTCGCGGAGGAGAAGATAGACGGGTACAATTTGAGGGCCATATGGAGCGGCGGCGCGCTCTATGCGCTGAGCAGGGGGGGCATCGTGGACGCGTTCTCCACTGAAAAGCTGCGCGAGATTGTACCGAAGAAGGCGTTCAGGGAGCGGGTGATGCTGTGCGGGGAGATGATCGGGAACACGCCGTACACGAAGCCCGCGAAGAACTTCGACGTGAAATATTTCGTCTTTGATATTTACGACCTTGAGGATGGGGAGTTCATGCCTCAGGATGAGAAGCGCGCGTTCATAAAGGCGAACGGGCTGGAAAGCGTTCCGCAGCTGGGGAAGTTCAGCAAGGCAGCGGACGGGAAAAGGCTCAGGGAACTTGCGCTAAATGTGAATAAAGCCAGGAAGGAAGGCATAGTGTTCAAATCCGAAAGCAGGGAGCAGGTGGTGAAGTACGTGAATCCCAACGCTGACATTGAGGATGTGGGAAATTCCATAAAGCAGATTTTCGACATGCCCACCGGGCATTTCAACCAGCGCATGCTGCGCTCGGGGATATTCGTGAGGGAGTACGGGCTGGATCAGAAAGCCTACGGGAAGGAGATGGGAAAGGCCATATACGGGAAATTCTGCGAGGGGCTGCGCATGCTCGAGAGCGAGGGCGAGATATACGATGAATTCGAAATAAGGGTGAAAAATCCGGCAGTGTGGGACGAGCTCAAATCGCACATGGGGAAGGAGGTGAAGCTCAGGGTGGTTTCGCAGAAGCAGGACGGGGAACGCACCATTATCAGGTTCAGGAAAATCTACGTGAAAAGCACGAAGAAGCTGAGGGAATTCCTGGGCGGGAAGGGAATCACGGATTAGTCTTGCTTATTTCTTCGCGAGCGCGGACCTGAACTTGGAGGCGTGGAGAATTTCGCAGCCGATTTTGTTCGCGAAATCAAGAACCCCTTCATCAGCGGACACGAGAGCCGCGTCCAGCTCCTTTGCCAGGAGCACGAGCTCGAAATCCTCCTTGCTGTCCAGGATTCCTGCGCGCATTGCTTCCTTGTACTTTTCCCTGAGCGTGCGCATCTTCCCCGGGCTGCCCCCGCCCTTGTCCCTGGCGAAAGTCTCGGCCAGTCTGAGCCCCTTGTTCACCCTTTCCCGCACCTCCTCTATGAAATCGTAGAAAACGGCTGCCGGAAGGTAAATGGCGTACACGTTGGGCGAGCGGCGCTTCACCAGCAGCTCCAGCTTCCCCACGTCCTCGTGCACGAAATTCCTGAGCTCGGAGAATATGCTCGAGGGCATGTAAAACTCGGCGTCGCGCTTCCGGGACGCGAGCCTGAGGAATCCGGAAACCGCCTTCCTGGGGTTGGGGCCGAATGCGCGGCTCACCTGGGGATTCACGAATATGCTCGTGTCTATCACGAACTTGCGCATGATTGCATTTGGGCTGATAATTTTATAAACTAGATTAGTTTTATCAGCCCGCGCCCTATCTCGGGCACGTTGGCGCCGAAAAGCCCGTTGGACGCCTGGGCGAAAGTCATGGTTACGGTGAGCGCGAGCATGGGGAGCAGGCACAGGTTGGTGAGCAGGGAATTGATGAAATCCGAGAAGTTGGTGACCAGCTCGATTATGTTGTGCTCGAATGCGTTGTACCACAGCATAAGCGACCAGAGGGAGCCCCGGTCCGCGGTGTTGCTCAGGTCCGGAGCTGGTATATCGGGCGTGAGGCATAGCGTCGGGTAGGTGGTCGAGAAAGCGGCCGCAAGGAAGGAGAATGGATAAACCAGGTAAATCGCGACCGCGAAAGATATTACGAAGGCCCCGGCGCCCCGGGTGGGCGGGAAGGCGCGCATGAGTATGCCTATGGGAAGTATGAAATTGAGCGCGAAAACGTCCATGAAGCGCAGCACGTACACCTGGAGATGGTAAATCAGCTCGGTGAAGTAGAGCGTATTGAGCAGGTTGTCCATGCTCTGGGCCACTCCGCCCCAGGCCCAGCCGGACATGGGGTAGGCCATGAACACGTCCTGGGATATGGAAGTGAGCCAGTGGACCGGCATGCTCACCAGGAATGTCATCCTTCCCATGTCCTCGGCGCAGTACATCACGGATTTCATGTACAGTATGGATATCTCAATCATGCTGTAATCCGGATTGTCGAACGTGGTTGGGTCCAGCGGCACAGGCACTCCGTTTGCGTCCTTGTAATTGAGATAGCCGGTCTTCTCGTAGGTGTATTTGTACATCTCCCGCGCAACGGCCTTGCCGACCTGGGAGCCGTAGGTGAGCAGGATTATGAGGAACAGGGCCACCACGACCGAGCTTATGGCGAAGAGGAGCTCGGACTTGGCTGATTGCTCGAGCATCTTGAAATCCAGGAACCGGGCTATCATTATGAGCAGCGCGGCTACCATGACGGACATGAACGCGGCCGTCAGTACAAGTGCTTCCCATCCGGCCATGTCATATCATCCTCGTAAGGTTTGTTATGTCTATCTCCTCGCCCATGGATTTGGAGAGGTAGCGCGCGGTCGTGATTGCGACCAGGGTGATGAACAGGGGCATGAACACCCCGCCTATGAATATTATGGCTATGGAAGGCATCGCGATAAGCGCGTAGAGCATGAGCAGGTCGGGGCTCCAGAACCATTTCGTGAAGTAGGAGAAGAGCAGCGAGAACGGGGTAATGAGCGGGTTGGAGTCCGGATTGGACGCGAAGAAGCGGGTGATGAAATCCAAACGGTTCTTGAGCTGGGTTTCGGCAATGTCGTAGCATGGAATCACGAGCAGCGGGTAGATGAAAAGGAAGACGCAGGTGAGCGCTATTATGGTGCCCCCGAGAGGGCGCGTGTAGGTGAAGCACCTTAGCACGAGGCCGAAAGGCAGGAAGTAATAGAGGAACGCGTAGGTGCCGTAATCCAGCACGTAGGCCTGGGCTTCAGCTGTTACAACGGCTATGGTTTCCACCGTGAACGCGTTGTTGAGCACGGGCTTCACCGCGCCCCCGAGCCCTGCCAGCGGCCGCATGTTCGCCCCTATGCCCATGGGCACCGCGGATATTTCGGTGCTGGTGAGGTAATCTATGAACGTGTATATCTTGTACTGCACGAACATTGTCTGCAGAGTGTACTCGGCGAAAGAGAACAGATGGTTGGTCGCGGAGTAATAGATGCTTTTCTGCCCCCAGGTGTCCCCTGGAAACACCATTTCGGATTTTACGCTGCACATCCCTCCGATGAGCATCAGGAGAACCAGGAAGATTGCCACGGTTACGACGAGCTCGTACACTTCTATTTTCATGTTCGCAAGCAGCGGCTGGCTCTGGAATATGGCGCCAATGAGGTAAATCAGTGCGATGAGGGCCCCGGAAGCCAGTATGGCCGCAGCGCAGGCGCCTATCCAGCCCGGGAATGCGACTCCGGTGTAGGGGTTGAAGCTGATGCCTGTGCACACGACCTCGTCCATCATCGGCTTGAACTCGTGGAGGAATATGTACATGGGATCACTCATATGAGCTTGGCGAACGCGCTCAGGTTTATCTCCGTCCCCAGGTGCTTGGCTATCTCCCGCGCGAAGGAGAGCGTCACGAATATGTTCATTATGGGGAGCAGGATGCTGAACACCACTATCAGGTGCAGCACGTCAACCATCACGTCGAAAAACACCAGCACGGCCATCATTATTGCCCCCACCATCCACGGGGATATGTAGAGGATGGAAAGGGTGCCGAATGCTATGGAGGCGGTGGTGCCCAGGGTGACCTGGGAAATGATGTATTTTATCATGTCAAGGAAGTAATTCGCTGAGAGCGTTGATGTTGCCGAGGGGAACTGCTTTTCGAATATGAGGGAATCAAGGTAGAACATGAACGGGTAGATGGTCGCAAGGGCCACCGCAAGGCCTATGAGGGTGTTCCCCCCGCCGCGCGTCTGGGGGAACGTGCGCAGGAAAAGGCCGGCCGGGAAGAAGAACACCAGGAACCATTTGTTGATGAAGCAGAACATGAATATGAATACGCCCCACTCGCCGTAGGTCGTTATCAGGAACTGGAGGCCGAAGGATATCGCGTCTATGAGGGGCCTGAGGGCGGGCCCGAGCTGCATGGTCATGGCGCGCCTCACCGGGCCCAGCGGGACGTAGAGGGTGTACACGGAATTGACCGCTATGTTGGCGGTTATGAGAACTGAAGAATAGGTGCTCACCTTGTCCAGCATGCGGTAGCTGTAGTCGGTGGCCTTCTGGCAGACGTCAAAGCCGAGCAGGGTGCCGGAATAGGTGAACGGGGCAAGGAAGGCCAGGAAAACAATGGCGACCAGGCAGGTTATGGCAAGCTCGTTGAGCTCCTGCTTTGCGAGTGCGATAACCCTGGGCACCTGGAAGAAATTGCCGGCCATGTACACAAGGGCTATGGCCATGGCCATTATGAAGAGCGCCAGGAACGTGTACTTGAAGAGCTCCACGCCGGCGTACTGCCCGTTGGAGGTTCCGATGCACGATTGCAGGCTCTCGTTCATCTCTTTCGTTGATTGCGTCCATATCTGCGCGAGCGGGCTGTTGTCGTGCTGGACATAGGTCTGGTAGTAATCCGGCAGGGGTGTAGTGAAGTCGGCATGGAGCGGGGCGAGCGCAAGGATGAACAGGAAGAGAATGGCGGTTTTTTTGTTCATCATAATCACTCATATGAGGTGGGTAAGCCCTGCTATTTCCACGTCTCCGCCCAGTATCGGAGAGAGCGTTTTTATGCCGGAGATGGTCACGAATATGGATATGAAGGAGAAAAACGCCGCGAAGAAAAGGGCCTTTGCAAGCACGTCTATGCCGGTTATCACGGAGTCGAAGCTTGCAGGGTTCCAGGTTGCGCCTTTCGTATAGGCTCCGGAAAGGAACGAATCCACCGGGGAGCCTGTGCTGCTGCCCCACAGCGTCTGTATCAGAGTTACCAGGTCCGCGTCCGTTGGATCCTCCTGCATGTTACTGATGGTCTGCTCGGTTCCTTCGCAGGTAATTTGCTTGTTGAAAAGCGCGTCCATCTGGGCCTGGGCATTTTGCGATATTGCCGCGCCATTGACCACAACGCCTGTATTCTCCTCCTGGGCTGCGCCTCCGGTTCCCGCGCTCTGGACATCGTTAAGCTTGGGAGGCAGACCGGTGAAGTTCGTGAATATGGCCGCCAGGGCAGGCCTCTGCTCCGGCGGGAGCGAGGGGTCGTAATTCTGATGGAGTATCACGGAGGTGAGCACTATATCGCCCATCACGTAGAATATGGGGTAGATGAAATAGAGCGAGAGGGCCATGGCCATGAGCAGGCCGCCGAGCTTCCTCGTGAGCATGAACGTGCGGAGCACCAGGCCCGCGGTGAGGAGTATGGGGAACAGGGCCACCGCGATGAAATTGAGCAGTATTTCCTGGAAGCGCGTGAGTATGAGTATCTTCACGCCGTTCTCGAAGAGGAACTGGAGCGCGTTGTTTTTCGCGTTCAGGAATCCGAATATGGAGTGGCTGTACCCTGCGCCCGAGAAGAACGTGGTGGTTCCAACGGGCGTGAAATCTATGGAGAATGAGGAGAGGTAGGTGTACCACGAGTGGGTTATGCCTACTGCTTTTACGAAGTGCGAGGTTTCGAAGAATATGGTCGCCAGGAAATTCTTGGCCACCCGGATGTGGCACGGCACGAGCTGGTAGGCCGGGTCCAGGGGCTCTCCACTCTTGAGCGTGAAGGTGTTGAACAGGGGCGGCGCGTCCTTTCCGCACACCAGGTTCGAGGTATAGGGGTCGAACTGCTTGACCAGGGCTTCGGCAACGCCGGTGCCGCTGGCCACGATGCCCACTATCACCGCGAGCAGCACGCCCGAGTAAAATATTTCCACCACTTCGGTCTTGGCCCACACCTTCACCTTTTCGTTGGCGATGAAGTTGCCGACCATGTACACTATGCCGGCGAGCAGCACGCTGATGGTGAGCAGGACCACGGCTATGCCCCCGTTCTCCGCCAGCAAATCCGCGAAGCCCTTGGGCTGGGCAGCGGCCGAAACGGCCGCGACGGCGAGCAGCAGGAAAAGCGTTTTTCTCATATTTTCCCCATCAGGAACTTGGTTATGGAATTTATCATCGCCACCGTGAGCGTCATGGCTATGGCAGGAATGAAAAGGGCCACCATGGCGAGCCGGGCCATGGCGTTTATGAACGGCACGAAGAACTCGAAATTCACTATGCTGCCGAAGGACGCGCCGATTTTCGCCAGCATGGTCGGGAGTCCGCGCGCGTACCATTCCTGGAAATCAGGGATGTTCCCCAGGGCCATGAAATTCAGGGCGTAGATGAACGGGAATACAACGCCTGCGGCAAAGGCAAGGGCAATGAGGAAAGCTCCGGCGTCGCGCGTGGTCGGGAATATGTAGAGCAGCACGCCCAGGGAAAGTATGAGGGACATCATGCTGTCCATGAGGCTCAGCCCTATGTATTGGATGCTCAGGCTCCCGTAGATGGCAAGCAGGCCGAATGAGAGCATGCGCGTGATGGATAGTATGGCGTCGGCCCCGGGCTCCACCTTGGAGACCGAGGACCACACGCTCGGGCCCACACGTATCATGAATGAATTGCTCAGCGAGGTCATCGCCTCTATGGTCAGGAGGTCCTTGTACATGGGAAGCACGCCCTCGTTTATCACCGAGTTGAGAAAGAGCTTGGAAACGCCCACCGGGCCCAGGTTCTGGTAGTTGCTGGGAAGGAACATCTTCGTTATCTGGGTGGTGGCCATGAAGGCGCCGTACATCATTCCTATGGTGAGTATGGCCATCATCAGGTTGGTCATTTCCACGTTGAAGTAGGCTTCCCAGGAGGGGATGCGGAACACCCTGGCGCCCATGTATGTCACTGCTATCACGAGCACGCTGAGCATCGCAATCAGCGGGACAAGGCCGGGAAGCAGGAATTCAACCATTCAGATCAGCTTGCTCACTCCGAATATTTCCGTTTCGCCCTCCATGAACTGGGATATGCCGCGGTACATGGTTATTGTCACGACCACTTCTATGAAAAAGCTTATGAAAACCACTGCCAGAAGCTGGGCTTCGGCCTGCACCTCCAGCAGTATGAAATCGTAGAAGGACGAGAACATCAGCGGCGATGTTATCACCGACAGCAGGAAACCCACGTTGAAATTCAGGATTACGCTGATTACCTTGAGCATGGCCTTGCCCACGAACGTAGAAATGCTCTTGAGCACGCCGAGGAAATCGAACCAGTCCACGGCGTCCTTCTGGATGTTCTGGGTGTAGAGCGCGGTTTGCTCGGAGTTCAGCTTGTCTGCCACTTTCTGTGCGGTTGCCGGGTCTGCGCAGTATCCTATGGCCGTGGGAGCCACTCCGAAGTCCGCGGGCGCGTAGGCGTTGAATATGAGGTGGTTGGTGAGGAGCACAGCGAGCGGATAGATAAAATATGCCACCGCGACCAGGGCGAGTATGCTGGAGCCTGTCTTCCTGGTGAAAACGAACGAGCGCAGCGCTGCCCCGAGCACGAAGAATATGAAGAGGTAATGGGCTATGAATTCAAGGATTACCTGCCTGGCCATCACCATCATGAGCGCGGTTCCGACCGCTTCCACTATTATGGTGTGGGCATTGGAAAGCGGCGAAAGGCCGGAGAGCGGGGAAAAGGAAATCGAGGGTATTGAGATGATGGAGCCCAGCAGGGTGGCAGGGCTTATGCCGCTCAGGGGGAACGAGAAGCCCAGGGAGGATGCAAAACCGAACAGCAGCTCGTAGGAGTAGAGGCTGGTGTAGACCGAGAGGAGCTTGGAACGCAGCACCAGCACGCTGTAATAGGCCGCCTGGATGTAGTTGCATTGCTGGCCGCAGGCTATGGCGCTCGCCAGCTCGGAAAAAATCCCGAGCAGGGCCATGAAGAGCAGAGATCGGAA
>JAQTMJ010000011.1:0-663 GCA_028714395.1 Candidatus Iainarchaeum sp.
GGGCGGCGAAAGCAAACATAATTATTTAAACCAAACAGAGGGATATGTAGTGGGTTTAATTCTGGGGGGATAAACGATGCCAGTGAAAGTAGTGGTTGTGGGCGCCGGACCGGGCGGCATGTTCGCTTCCTATCTATTGTCCAAGCACGGCCTTGACGTTACGCTCGTGGAAATGGGCGAGGACGTCGAGGAACGCATGAACAAGATAAACGGCGGCGGTCCTGACGCAGGGCCTAACTACATACAGGGAATGGGCGGAAGCGGCACGTTCTCTGACGGGAAGATAAACCTCAACCCAGAGATAGGGGGAAACATGCTTGAATTCGTGGGCGCGAGCGACGCCCAGAAGCTCATAGATTACGTTGACAATCTTTTCATAAAATACGGGATGGAAAAGGAGTCCCAGATACACCCTAAGGCCAAGGACCTCACCATGCGGGCCATGAAAGCCGGGATAAAGTTCATACCCATAAAGCAGAAGCATATCGGCTCGGATTTCCTCCCGAAGATAGTGGCAGGGATAAGGAAGGAAATGGAGCAGAAGGGAGTGAAAATCCTCACCAAAACCATGGCCACCGACCTGATGGTGAAGGACCGCAAGGCGAAGGGCGTGGTCATACAGCGCAAAGGGAAAGAGGAGAAGCTTGACGCCGATTACGTGGT
>JAQTMJ010000011.1:673-10775 GCA_028714395.1 Candidatus Iainarchaeum sp.
GACGCGCGGGCTCAAGATGGCTGCTGGATTTAGCCACCGAGCTAAATGTGCCCTACCATTACGGCCCGCTGGACATAGGCGTGCGGGTGGAGGTGCGCAACGAAGTGATGGAGGAGTTCACCAAGATAAACTGGGACCCCAAATTCCACATAAGGACGCACAAGTACGATGATTTCGTGCGCACGTTCTGCACCAACCCCAGCGGGTTCGTGATAACCGAGAACTACGGCAAGTTCGTCTCGGTGAACGGCCACAGCATGAAGAACAAGTTCTCGAACAACACCAATTTCGCCTTCCTCATACGTTTGCACCTTACCGAGCCTGTGGAGAACACCACCCTATACGGGGAAAGCATATGCAGGCTCGCCACCACCATAGGCGGAGGCAAGGCCATACTCCAGCGCCTGGGAGATTTGAAGAAAGGCAGGAGGAGCACCTGGGAAAGGATAGACAAGAGCTATGTGGAGCCAACCAACAAGGACGTAACTCCAGGGGATTTGAGCATGGCGCTCCCTGCGCGCATACTCGAGGACATCGTTGAAGGCCTGGACATGCTCGCGAAGGTGATTCCAGGGGTGAACGAGGAATCCACACTGCTCTACGGTCCGGAAGTGAAGTTCAAGGCCGTGCGCCTGGACGTGAACAAGAACATGGAAGCCAAGGGAATTTCCAATCTTTTTGCAGTGGGCGACGGGGCGGGAGTGAGCGGTGGAATAGTAACAGCAGGAGTGACCGGCCTTATCGCTGCCCGCGAGATAATCCATAAGGAAGGGAAGAAGTGCGACATTTGAGGTAGTTGCATGGACGAGGTTCTGTTTTCAGGGAAATACAGGGATTGGGAGTACACCGTGCGCTTTGACCTGGACAACGCGTCCAGGGAAGACGTTGCATACGCGCTCTCGTACATACACGCCAACATAGAGGACAAGGCATTCTGCCATTCCGGCATAGACTGCGCAATGATAGAAAACGCCATCCCGAAAGGGAACGGCCTGAACGACGCCATAGCCTTTTTGGAGACGAAAAAACCTGCAGAATGGAAGGCTTTCCTGCTCAAGGCCGCGGGCAAGGAGGGGCTCCTGGCCGTTGCCGAGACCAAATTCGTTTCCATGCTGCTCTGCAAGAACAACGTGAACGCGAAGATGTGCTCGCCCATGTTTGCTTCCACGCTCAAGCCCCAGAAGCAGGAGCTTCTGGAAGGGCAGATCGCATTCATAGGAAGGTACAAGGACTGGGTTGCCATAAAGAAGATGGGCCTGACCGAGAAAACTCAGGACTATGAAGTTGCAGGCATACTTTCCACCATAAACTCCACGCTGGTGAGGAAATCATTCGATTTCATGGGGCCGGACAGGAACCTGGAGGACATAGCCGCGCAAATAACCAAGGGCAAGAGGAAGTCCTTCGTGAACCTGGCCGTTGCGCTCAAGGAGGTTTCCCAGTCAATGAACGGCGAGGCCGTGCATGACGCCTACCTGCTCAAGTGCGTGTTCGAGAACCTTGGCTTCGCGCCCTACGCGAACGTTGAAGCTCTCGTGCCCGCCTACCCTGACCTGAAGGTTTCAAAGCCCAGGGGCAGGTTCGCGAAGAGGTGAGAATATGGAACCCCTGCTTTCATTGTTCGTCTCGTTTTTCCTGGCCTTCCTGGTAGGATTCGAGAGGCAGATAAGCAAGAAGCCCGCGGGCTTCGCACCCTATGTCTTTGTAACTGTGATGTCGACCGCGCTTTCGCTGGCCGCGCTTTCGTACTTCTCCTCGGATGCGGCTCCTGTTTTTAACGGGATAATAGCTGGCATAGGGTTCCTGGGGGCAGGCGCGCTCATACGCTACCACGAGAAAGTGTTCGGATTCACCACCGCGGCCGCCATATGGGGCATGGCAGCCCTGGGCATGGTGATTGCCCTGAGCGACAGCATCGTGCTCATACTGCTCGCCTATCTTCTCATATGGATCACCCTCGGCGTGGACAAATTGATAGAGAAAAAAGGCCTGGGCAGGCACCTCAAGACCGCGATGATCCAGATAGAGTCCCTGCACGAAGGGATAGAAACCAAGAAATTCAGGGAAACGATAAAAAGATACAAGGACGAGAAGGAGGAGAGCCTTGAAGTCAATTTCGAGAAAGGATACATGGAATACAAGTTCTACGTACCGGAAAACACCGATGTGCACGAATTGCTGTCCGAGTTCTCGGGCTTCAAGCACATAAGGCGCATACACGTTGAGTGATTGGCATGGGGAAGGGATATGGCTGCGCAAAATCAATACTCTTCGGGGAGCACTTCGTGGTTTACGGGCTGCCGGCAATAGGAGTGGGGCTGTCCAAGAAAATCGAGGTGGAAATTTCAAAAGCGCCCCACACACTGCTGGAATCCAGCCACGTGGACGCGAACCTGCTGGCAGGCCTTGATGCCATAAAGAACGCCATGGGCATAAAGGACAACTTCGTGATAAGGATAAAGAGCGAGATACCCGTTGCAAGCGGGCTCGGCTCCAGCGCAGCGGTTTCAGTTGCGTTCGTGCGCGCGCTTTCCGAAGAATACAAATTGAATCTTTCGGACGAGAAGGTGAACGCCTACGCGTTCGAGGCGGAAAAAGTGTATCACGGGAACCCCTCGGGCATGGACAACAACCTGGCAATGTGCGGAGGCGCGATAATCTTCCAGAAAAAGCCCGAGGGTGCGAGCATAACCCCGCTCAGGATAGGGAAGCCGATGAACCTCGTGATAGGGGTTACGGGAAAGAAGAAAAAATCCACTGCCCAGCTGATTGCCGAGGTGAAGCTAAAGAAGGAGAAATACCCCGAGCTGTTCCACTACTTGTTTGAGGCCGAGAAAAATCTCATAGATCTTGCCATAAAGGCGATAGAGCACGGAAAGCTGGAGGAAGTCGGGGAGCTCATGAACCTCAACCAGGGCTTCCTCTCGGCAATGGGGGTTTCGAGCAGGGAGAACAAGGACATAATATACGCTGCCCGCGAAATGGGCGCGCTGGGCGCGAAAATAACCGGCGCAGGCTACGGGGGAAGCTGCGTGATACTTGCGAAAAACGAGAAGAACGCAGAGGAGATAGCAGAGGAGATAAGGCGGCTGGGCTACGTGGCCATAACCACGGTTGCACAATGACGGTGTTTTTGTGAAAAGGCATTTCCTGGATTCCACGGATAGGAGGATACTGCGCGAGCTCAGGATGAACTGCAGGCGCTCGGCGCGCGAACTTGCATCGGAGCTCAAGCTGAGCCCTTCTTCCCTCATAGAGAGAATGAAAAGGATGGAGGAAGCCGGAATAATACGGGGCTATTCCGCTGATTTGGACTTCCTCAAAATCGGCTACGAATTCCAGGCCCTGGTGCAGATAAGCATCTCCCAGGGAAAGCTCCTTGAGGTGCAGGAGAAGGTGAGCAAGCTTCCTGGGGTTTATGCGGTTTACGACGTTACCGGAAGCCAGGATTCCATAGCGTTCCTGATGTGCAGGAACCGGGTGGAGCTTTCCTCGCTCATAAAGAAAATACTCTCAATAGCGCACGTGGAGAAAACAAATACGAGCATAATACTCAATGTCCTGAAGGACCAGAACGAGTTCGTAGACGTTTAAGCGGATTTTTTCACTCCTATCCGTTTGCAATACCACCTTATCACGCATCCGCTGCAAAGGGGCACTTTAGGCAGGCACGTGGTCTGCCCATGGCCCACCAATGCGATATTCAAATGCTTCCAGAGCCTTTTAGGAACGATCAATTTGAGCCTTTCCTCTGTCTTTTCAGGCTTTTTAGTCCTCAGAATTCCCAATCTGTTTGAAATCCTGTGCACGTGCACATCCACCCCTATCGCGTCCTTCCCGAACGCGTGCGCAAGCACCACATTTGCGGTTTTCCTTCCCACTCCGGGAAGCTTCATCAGCTTTTCAAAATCCGAAGGAACCTTTGCGTCAAAATCATACACGAGCCGGTTCGCCATATCTATGAGATAGCCTGCCTTCTGCCTGTAAAACCCCACTCCGTAAATGAGCTTCGCAACTTCCCGCTTTTTCATCCCTGCTAGCTCCCAGGGGCCCTTTACTCTTGAAAACAGCTTTTCGCACGCTTTGAGCGTGGTCTCATCCTTGGTGCGGGCGGAAAGTATGGTGAAAACCAGTGATTTGAATTTATCCCCTTTGGTGAAACCATCTATCCTGAAGACTGGAGCGCCATTCTTTTTCGCCTCGCGCATGATTTTGTCCAAAATTGCGCGGTCAATCCAATTCGCTTTTCCCATGTCTCTCCCATGCTGATTCAGAACTCTGTATGCATCATATGTTGCTCAGAAATACCTCTTGTCATCAGCGATAGCACTTCTCAAGGCATCTTTATATTCTTATTCGGGAATAGGATAAGCGTGGTGCAAATGAAGGCCACGGCATTGGCAAATTCCAACATAGCGCTCATAAAATACTGGGGGCGCAGAGACGACGAGCTCGTGCTCCCGGCCAACAGCTCCATTTCATTCACCATGGACGAGCAGCTCAGCACAAAAACCACGGTTGAATTCGCAAACGGGCTTGCTTCGGACGATGTTTACTTGGACGGAAGGAAAGCGACGGAAAAGGAATACGCCCGCGTGGTTTCTTTCCTGGATTTGGTGCGGGCAAAAGCCGGAGTAAAGCTCAAAGCGAAAGTGGTTTCCCAGAACACGTTCCCAAAATCCGCAGGACTTGCGTCTTCTGCCTCAGGTTTCGCGGCACTTGCTGCCGCAGCCTCCAAAGCCTTGGGCCTTGGGCTGGATGGAAAAGGGCTTTCAATGCTCGCAAGGCGTGGCTCTGGCTCCGCCTCCCGCTCAATTTTCGGCGGATGCGTGGAATGGCATGCAGGGAAAAAGAAAGACGGGAGCGACTGCTATGCAGAGCAGATTTCCCCCCCTTCAAAATGGAAGGATTTGCGCAACATAATCGCCCTCTCCAGCATGGAGGAGAAGCACATCGGTTCTGCCGCCGGAATGGGAATAACCGCCAAAACATCATCGCTTTACGCCGCACGCTTGAAATCGGTTGGGAAAAGGCTCGTGGAAATGCGAAAGGCAGTAAGGAAAAGGAATTTCGAGGCGATGGCTCCGATAATAATGCGGGACAGCGACAGCATGCACGCGACCATGCTGGATAGCTGGCCTCCGATAGTGTACTTGAATGAAACATCGTTCCGGATTATGCGGGAAGTGCTTGCGCTCAACCAATCCAAGGGAAAATACGCCGCTGCTTACACTTTTGACGCAGGCCCGAATGCGCACATTTACACGACCGCAAAATACGCTGAAGAGATCAAGCGCATGCTTGCCGAGCTTCCGGGCGTGATGAAAATAATAGAATGCAAAATCGGGGAAGGCATTAGATTTTCGGAAGAGCATCTGTTTTGAGCTTTTTTACCGCTTCCAAGAATCCTGCAGCAATGCCGATTGCATCTTCTGCCTGGGCCTGCTTCACCTCCTCTTCCATATCAAGGCCGTACATCAGTTCGTGCCTTTCAAGCCTTAGGGCGTTGAACTCATTAAGGTACCTGCGTTCAATCCTGTTCGCATATTTCTCGTCCAGGTAGACGAATAGGGCATAGTGGCTCCTTTCCTTATACCCGTCCCTAAAAAGCAGAGAGCGTGCGCTGTGGAACATTGAGGCGTAAGCACTCACCACCGCATTTTCGTATATGCCGCCCGTGTATTCTTTCTGCGCAAGCTCGAGCTTATGCCCTGCCATCTCCAGCGAAGAGTCAGCTTTTTCAGCGTCGGGCTGGACTTTTTTCAACAGGCCTTCCCCCAGGCAGTCTGCCACATTCATAAAATCACGGGCCTTTTTCCATGAAGCACTATGGAGTCATATACCACATTCTCATAAAAAACCTTGTTCTTTGCTGCGTTCAACTTCCATTCAGCCATGGACATCACGGTTATGTTCGCTTCCCTGCCCATGCTCCTGGCGAAATCGAATCGGACCTTTTTCGGCTTGTGCGCGATCACCAGCAAGTCCGCATCGCTTTTTTGGTCGTTGGTGCCCTGCCCCATGCTTCCATAGAGAAGAATCGCATGAACATTCCCGAGCTTTTCCGTTATCTCTTTGACAAGTTGCCACACCCTCAGCTGTTCTAGGTTAAACAGGACTTTCCACTGCCTGCAGAGCGGACTTTCCAGATCCGCCCTATACTGGTACGTTTTTCCGACAATCTCAAGGTTTACAATCCTCCTTTCCCTCATGTAGTCCAGGGCTGCCTTCGAAGCCCCGGGGCTTATTCCTGCTTCGGCGGCAAGTCCCCTCACCGAAAACTTTTTTTCAGGGTGCGAAGTCAGCTTTTCCATCGCCTTTATCACAGCATACTGTTCCATCATATATTTTTATTAAACATATGTTTTTTTAAATAGCATTGTTTTCTAAATTCTATATTTTATAGAACATATGTTCTTTTAATAAAACAACTTCAGTTCCCGCTATTTCTGCAATACCGAAACCAGGCAAGACTGGAGTATTAAACTATCTATTTCCTCACTTCAGTGCAAACCGCTTTCTTTCCGAGCATGAGCGCCTCCACCCGTTCCGGATAGGCGGCATTCACTATGTAGGAAGGCGCCTGGAGCGAGAGCAATTCCTTTATTTTCCCCTCCATTCCTCCAGTAACATCGTTTTCGGTTTTTTTCAGGTGCTTCGCTATCTCGCTGAAATTGGAAGGGGTTATTCTCTCAATCACCTTCCCTGAATCGTCAAGAACCCCGTCCACGTTTGTTGCAAGCACTACGAATTCAGCTTCCCTGGCCAGATAGGCTACAATCTGGTCGCCAGAGCATACAGAGCCCCCAAGAGCGCTGTCCGGCACCATGTCCCCGTACAGCACGGGCAAAAAGCCGTTTTTCAAATATTCGTGCACAATAGCTTCATTGAATTTCGAGATGCGCTTGTTATTCTGCTCTATTATGTTTGCCGGGGAAATGGACAGTGCGGGTATTCCTTCATTTATGAGTGCCTGCACAACAAGCATGGAAAGTTCGCTGCACGCTGCATGCGTGTCCGCATAGCCGCGCTTCTGTTCATCCGTTCTAACCCCGTCGTTTATCCCGTATTTGAGCACCAGCGCGTGCCCGTAGGAGCCTGCGCCGTGCACCAGCACGAAATCCCGCACCCCTCTTTTCCATATGGACGCAATTTCCTTGGCTATTTTCTGCAGGTTTTCCAATTCAGGTTCCCGGTAGCCGGATTTCTTGGTGATGAAGCTTCCGCCTATTTTGAGTATCTTCATGTATTTTCATCGTATCGCATGTTTAAAGCGTTTCGTTCTTGTATTTGTAAATTGCATTGTGTTCGTATCGCGCAATTTACAAATGCCCAGAAAATTGCTTGCATCATCCACTGAATTTATAACAATTTTCCGGATGCTTCGGCGACCATCACCATTATCGGGAAATCCAGTTTCACATTCGTGATAACTCCGCTTTCCCTGCTCACCCTTACGTTGTACTCTCTCGCGAAGCTGGGCCACTGCTCGCAGGCACTGGCTATCACTTTATTCAATTCGGAAATTATCCTGGCTTCGTCCTCCGGGCTTATCTTTCCGAACTGGCCCTGCCAGCCCTTCTGGGTATCGACCGGGTTTATGGTCCTCTTCGTAACTCGCGCCGATGAAAAATCGGTCCCCAATGCGTAATTTTTCCACTTTGCTAGGGTTGGAATATGGCACACGCCCTCGTTTTCCGGTTTTCTTCCTGCGAATTCCTGCTTTTTGGAATGCACGAGATTGACCGCCTTCTGGCTCGCAAGGCTCGTGTACATATCCGCGACAATCAATCTCCCCCGTAGCCACGCGTCAACCATGAGGATATCTTTAATCTCCTCAAAAACTTTGCGCTGTTGCTCCTTGGGTATGTCCTTTATGACGTATCGTGCCAGAACAATGTCGAATACGAGACTAGTATGATCTGCGATTTCTTTCACATCGCATGCTATTCTCCTTTCAGGGTCGTCGGTGGCCTTTAACAGCGGCTCTTCGCGCACGTCATTAAAAGATATCTTTACATTTTTGCCCGTCTTTTTTGCATGCGGTTCGATTATCTCTTTGCCAACCTTGCCAGCTGCGGCCATCAGATCAAGAAACTCTATAACTTTGCAACTCTTGAATCTGCTAAATGCGCATGCACTTAGTATCGCATTTGAGAAGTCGCTCTGCGGATTATAGCTCCCTATGCCACCTCTAAACTCCGGCCTTTCTTGATGTCCAATTCTGGAATATGCGCCTCCCTTGCTCATAGTAATCCACCTCTAAGTAATATGTATTTCCAATTATGGTTGTATCTTTTTAAAAACCCTTCTTTTCCCACACTATTCTCGATTTTATTTGCCGGAAAGGGTTTAAAATAAGCATTGATAAATCCAAATATATGCGAATTCTCGTTGCCATAACCGGAGCCTCAGGTCTTCAGTACGGCTCACGCCTGGTTTCGGTGCTCAAGGGCATGAAACTGGATTGCAAGGCAGTAATCAGCTCGGGCGCTGAAAAGGTGGCTGAAGCGGAAGGGATTAAATTGCCCAAGGCTGACTACAAGGAATTTGATTTCTCGTCCCCCTATGCTTCTGGTTCCAATCCCCCGGATGCGCTGGTGGTAATCCCATGCTCATTGAAGACTTTGGGGGAAATTGCCAATGGCGTTGGAAGTTCGCTCATAACGAGAGCAGCAGAGGTTGTTCTGAAGGAAAGGAAAAAGCTCATTTTGGTAGTAAGGGAAACCCCCTATTCACTAATCACGATAAAAAACATGGAAACCGTAACTCTTGCAGGTGCAGTGGTGCTTCCTGCATCCCCAGGCTTCTACGGAAAGCCCAGAACAATAGATGACATGGTGGATTTCATAGTCGCAAGGGTGCTTGACCAATTGGGTTTGAGACACAAGATAGGGAAAAGGTGGAAACAATGACTTCTTTCAGGGATTTCGTGGAGCATTTGCGCGAGCAGGGCAAACTTACCGTGTTGACCCAGCCGGTTTCAAAGCACCTGGAACTTGCAGGAGTGCTCAAGGCGCTGGACGGAAAGCCAGTCTATACTGATTCAATAAAGGAGAATCCGGATGCAAGGGTTGTGGGAAACATTTTTTCCACCCGGGAGCTGATTGGCGAATACCTGGAAATAACTAGAGAAGAAATAATCCAAAAGCTCAGCCAGGCGATAAACAACCCGAGCAAGCCCGAACTGGCGCAGAGCGGCCCGGTGCTTGAAATAACCGAAAAGGAAGTGGACCTGTCCAAACTCCCGATTCCATTCCATGCGGAAAAAGACGGAGGACCGTACTTCGCTTCTGCGGTCGTGATGGCCAACGACAAGGAGCTGGGGAGGAACTGCTCGTTCCACAGGATGATGGTGATTGGAAAGGACAGGGTGGCGGTGCGTATTCTTCACAGGCACCTGGAAGAATTCATCACCAGGGCAGGAGGCGAGCTGGACGTTGCTTTCGTTGTGGGCGCGCCCATAAACGTGCTTCTTGCAGGCGCAACCTCAATTGAATTGGGTAAAGACGAGCTTGAGATTGCCAACTCCCTCATGCCTTTGAAAACAGTGAAACTGGGCAACGGGATTGAGGTTCCTGCGGACGCGGAATTCGCGTTTGAAGGAAAAATAACAAATGAAATGGTGGATGAAGGGCCCTTCATAGATTTGACCGAAACCTACGACATAGTGAGGAAGCAGAGAGTGATGAAAATAACGAAAGTGCACCACAGGAAGAACCCCATATTCCATGCATTGCTTCCAGGGGCGCTGGAACACAAGATACTCATGGGCATGCCCAGGGAGCCCACCATATTCAACGAAGTGAGCAAGGTGTGCGAGTGCAAAGGGGTGAACATAACCCCCGGGGGCTGTTCCTGGCTCCACGCAGTGGTCGCGATAAAGAAAAAGAACGAGGATGACGGGAAAAAGGCGCTGGAAGCAGCGTTCAAGGAACACAAGTCGCTCAAGCACGTGGTAGTTGTGGATGTGGATATAGACATTTACAGTCCGGATTCCGTGGAATGGGCTATAGCGACAAGGGTGCAGGCGGACAAGAGCCTTGTGATAAAGCAGAACGAGAAGGGCTCTTCCCTGGACCCTTCGGCAGACCCGAACACC
>JAQTMJ010000012.1 GCA_028714395.1 Candidatus Iainarchaeum sp.
CAAATGTCAGTCCAATGGGGCGGGTTCTGACTGAAAATCCCTTCGAGCCCGCCTTTTCTTTGAATCCCTTAATTGCCCTCGTGAATCTTTTTTTACCGGAGGTTCCTTAAGAACAGCATGTCTTGCTTTTCTGTTTGTGCTATTTTCGCGGGGCGAAAAACCTCGCTGAACATTCTGGAAGCGTCCCATCTTCCCGGTTTTCTTTCCCTCTTTTTTCCAAATTCCGGCCCTATCTGTGCGTTCCTTCTTCATCTTCCCATAGGGTTTCAGCTGCCCGGATTCTTTGCATTCGCGTGTTTTGCGTTTTCCTGCAGAATACGCCAACTTGCCTGCTTTCGGCTGAGGCCGGCAATCAACCTCCATTTCACGTTCTGGGTGCTTTGAATCCAGTTTTCGGGCGTCCTTGATTTTCATAACTGGGCACCCTTCATCATATACAAAGTCCGTTCCCCTCGCCTTCGGCTCCACGGTTTCGGATTTGCATTCCTGTTGCCCGATAGGCATGGCCTCCTTTTTCAGTTTTGTGTTCGAATAAACAAGCATAGGCACGCAATATTCAGCTTCACGCACCACTTTCGTTGCCTCACTCGGTTTTCCGCCTTTTTCAGCTTCCACGCAAGCCTCATTGGACTGCCCTGTAAGGGAAGCGTGCAGATTCCTCCTGAGCTTTGCATTTAGCATGCGCACTGCTCGGTTGTATCTCAAGAATCTCGCATCTTCAGGTTCCTCGCCGTAGTTTTCCCCGCCGTAAACCTCCTTTTTCCGGTCCGCGGCAAAAGACTGGCTCTTTGCCGTTTGGTCAAGCTGGCAAACATTTCTTTCCAAGAAGCCCGGAAGCGTGTACTGTTGCATTGCACCTACAATATCTACATAAGCTCCGATGAGCTGCTGATCCGTCATTCCGGCCCTGCTTTCTCCTAACTCGTTAAGTCCGCCAAGCAGCTCGGCAGTGGCGGATATCCAGAATTCCACATTGAGGTCAAGGGCTTTCTGCTGCACAGTCGGGCAAAGGCCACCGCCAAATCGTATCTGAGTTGGCAAATCTAGTTTTTTCAAATGCCGATCATCTTGCATCCTCACGCTTTCAAGCTCCTCGGTCAATATTATCTCGTCTCCACCCGGAAAATACGCCTTTCCGTTCACTAGCGTCATGGGTAGCCCGTATTCCACCTCCCCTTTCCGCCGAGTGTAAAATTGTATGTACCCTATCCGCAAGCCAAGAAGATCCACCTCCTTCACGTAGCCGTCCCCGACCGTGGCCTTGCCCGCTTTACTCTCGTTTATCGCTCTTACGATCTCGTTGCTGAATCGTTTTCCCTTCTCCCCATAAAATTGGCATTCGACTTCCTTTCCGGTATGATCCCGCCCAATAAGCTCATATCTCTTGAATCGTCTGTCATTGCTCCGGTCTGCGCCAATCAATCCTGGGATGGTTGGTTTTGCGGATTTAAGAAGCATAGCGGCTATTTTTCAGATAAACATTATAAACCCAATCGCGGTTTTTCAGGAACCTTTTTAATTTTTTAGCGAAGCGGTCTATCAGGTCGATGATGATATGCTTTTCATGAGGGAGAAACAGGTTGCGGCTTTGCTGGTGCTCAAGGACCACAGCTCGGCCTGGCACCTCTCCAAGATAGCGAGGCAGTCAGGCACCACCTACGTCTACGTGACCAAGCTGATGTACATCCTGGAGAAAAAGGGCCTGGTCTCCATGGAGACCAAGGGGAAAAAGAGAGTGGTAACGCTCACGGAAAAAGGGCTCAAGCTTGCCAACCTCCTTGAGGAAGCGAAATCCCAGCTCGCCTAGACCACGCGCAGTGCGACCTTCCTCTTCACGTAGTTCACTACCTTGTTGTAGTCGCTGAAATGCACGTACGCGGTCACGTCCAGCTCGTAGGTCTCAGGCCTGGTCTGGGTGGTCCCGTAAACCGTTACCGCGAACTCGGAAGTCGCGCCCGGCTCTATCTGTCCGAGCTTCTTCTCGTATTGCTTGCTCACCACCGTGGCATCAAATCCCAGCATCTGGCCCCTTGGCGCAAGCGCCTCGAACGAAACCAGCTGCTTCTCGCCGGTCTCGTTGGATATCTTTACAATCATGTCAATGCGGTTGTCCTTCCTTGCGGCAAGCCTCACCGGCAGGAAGCGTATGGACATGCTTATCGGGCTGCTGGTCTCCCTGAGCTGGTTCGGCAGCTGGGTGGGCTTGTTCTTGTAGCCCTTCTTTTCAGCACCGAAAATATCGTCGAGTAGACTCATAAATTCACCTTTCTGAATAGCAGTATCGCGTATTTAAATAAGATATTATATTTAAACCAGACTATTTTCCGGGGTTTTTTCACATAAATATACTAAAATAAACCACCTACCAAAGATTTAAATAATAGTTAGTTCCCATCCTCTCTACTACAGACGCTTCTTTTGTATCTGGGGAGGAAAACTGGTCGCCTTGCCAGCACAGCGATGTGCTGGCCTAATTTTCCACGAACCCAGTGAAACTTTCCTGAAGAATTTTAACGCTCACTATGCGCCATGCCCCAGCGCTGCATATTTAATAATTACCGCAGAAAAAGCCCCGATACCATGTGCAACGCTTACATAGAAGGAACCCTGGCAGTAGTTGATTTGTCCAAATGCCCCTACGAATTCGGCTCCCCCGAATTCCTGAACATACACCTGAAGGACCTGGCCACCATAGAGGGCGAAATCACCCGCATACGCTACGAGGAGGAGCTGGTGATAGAGCTCGACGAGGAAAAAACATCCGTGCTCATCGAGTACGCCAACATAATAAGGCAGGTGGAGAACATAATGCTCCGCGAAGACGTCTACGGGATGAAGCAGGACGACCATTACGATTTGCGGAAAAGGGCGCTCAGGCAGTTCTACGACTACATGTTCATGAACCCCATAATGGCCGAGCGCACGCTTTCCGACTTCAGCGAGACCATGCCCGAGAAGCAGGTCTACATAAAGGGCTACCAGACCTTCAGGGCCTGGGTGAACGGCATACTCAAGCGGTTCTCGGAAGCCAAGCTCTGCGCGCTCACGAAAAAAACCGGGGACATGCGCATGGCGTTCCTTTCCCTCGCAGGCCTGAAAAGCCTCTATTTCATCAATTCCATAGTCCTGGACATACCGCCCAACGCGGTGCCCATGAAGGACAAGGACGCGTCCTACAAGCTCCACTACGGATTGGAGACGCAGATTTATGACATACAGGAAGGGGACACGTTCCTCTACGTGCAATCAAACCCGTTCATAACAGGGTTGAAGCCCGAGCTCCAGAAAATGCTCAAGAACCTCATACTGGAGCAGAACAAGGAGAATTTCGAGAACGCCGATTACCGCATACTCTTCGAGCTCAAGAGCAAGGAATACCGCCAGTTCTTCCTGGACAGCGCAGTCATGAAGGAAATCCCCATAACGCCCAAGGAAGCCATAGCCATGGGCAGGGAAGCCGCGGCATGGGTCGTGGGGCTGGGCGCGCCCATAGAGAACCTCGCCCTGGACCGCCAGAACGTTACCGATATCTACATAGACAGCGAGAACTCGCCCATTTACATAGAGCACCGCAAGTTCGGCATATGCCATACGCTCTACCGCTACAACCGTGAGCTGCTCGAGAACTCGTTCAAGCACATCGTGCTTTCCGAAAAAGGGGTGCGCAAATTCGATGAGAACGTGCCCATAGTGGACGTGGTGCTCAAGCGCCTCACCATGAGGTGCCACCTCCAGCGTCCCCCGGCCACTTTCGACGAACTCCAGGGCGCGCTCAGGATAATGCAGGACACCCCATTTACTTACCCGCAGTACTTCGGTCTCCATTCGCTCAGCCCGTTCTTTGCCGGCTATGATGATGTGATGGTGGTGCTGGGCTGCAGCGAGGCCGTGCTCGGCCTCAAGGGATGCGGAAAGACGTCCTTCACCGCGGCCAAAATACTCTCCATAGGCACCAAGAAGCGCATAATACCGATCCAGGACATAGAGGAAATTCCGGTGCGCGCCTTCCGCAAGCGCGGCTTCCATATAGGCGCGGCCCGCGTCCAGAGCTCGGACGTGGAAGCCAGCGGCAACGTCCAGTCCTCCTATGGCAAGGAGCTGGATTTGGTGAGCATGGCCAACGCCCTGCTGAGGATGGGCGACGCGGCCGTGATAATCAACGAAGTGAGAAGCAGGCTCGCGGTCCAGGGCATAATCAACCTGCTCAACACCCAGCCCGGAGTTTTCCTGCTGTACAACCTTCATGCGGAATCGCTCAAGGACATCCAGGACAGGCTGGAGCTGGTGTTCGGGATTCCCGCGGTGAGCATGCTGGCCACGGACAGGTACAGCTTCCTCTCCAAGATCCATTTCGGGAGGAAGGGGCGCATCCACAGGATGGTCGGTTTCTCCTATGAGACCAACCAGCAGGAAAAGAACTTCATCCCTGTGTTCCAGCTCGAGCGCGGCAACAACCTTGAAAGCTGCGTCCTCAAGCCCCTGTTCATAAAGAATCCGGAGGCAAGCTCCTACGACATATCCAAGATGAACGTGTGGAAGATGGAGAAGGAGATGGACCTGGAGTTCATACCTCCGGCGCTCAAGCGCAGGGCAGAAGCCAGCGGCGTGAAGCCCGAGCAGTACATAATCCAGTCCTTCTTCAAGGGTCGCCTCTTCAACCAGGTTTACGTTGCCTCAGTTGAGATGAACAATCCGCACCTGAATGAAATAGACTTCGTGTTCAAGGTGAACAACGCGGCAAACCGCATACTGCAGGAGCTGGAAAAAGAAAATGGCGACGTGGATTTCAAGGACGCCCAGGCCAGGATGGACGCGGAATTTGCAAAGCTCCTGAAGGCCGAAGTGGAGCTAGCCAAAAAATAACCATCGCAAATCCGGAATCTAGCTCTAAATCTTTTTCGGGTACTTCTGGTTCAGCTCCGGGCTGTTCTTCATTATGATCTTGTGCACGCCGCTCCCGTACTGCGCGGCTTTTTTCCTCCGCTCCAGCGCGGTTTTGGGCACCCCGAGCAGCTTTCCCGCCTCGCGCAGCACCCCTTTCTTGAGCTCCCTGTCCGCCATCCTTTCCTCCAGCGGAATTCCGAACGCAAGTTCCGCCAGGCGCCTGCTGTAAAACGGGAACCTCGCCTCCAGCCCGCATTTGTAGGCTATCTTCCTTATCATGGCGATGTCCCCGGCGCCCAGCGCCTCGAATTCGGCCTTCACTATCGCGTCCAGGTTCTTTCCCTCGGCCGCGTACCTGTAATAGCGCTCATAGCCCATGAACAGCTCCTCGGAGCCCGAGCCGAACATAATAGCTCCGTATCCTGCCTCGGCAGCCCTGGCGCAGCACGCGTATATGGGCACTCCTATCTCTATCTTGAGCAGCCCCGCAGGATAAAATTCGTAAATCCTCCGGTAAATTTCCAGCACTTTGGCCTCATCAAGTATTATTTTTTCCAGCGGAAGCCCGAGCTCCCCTGCGACGGTTTGCGCGTATGCGAGGTCCTCGCTCCCGTCCACTCCGGCGGAAAAAAGAAAGACTTCGCCATGCCTCTTCGCTATCGCTGCGAGCGTGGCGCTGTCCAATCCTCCTGAGAATGAAATCGCAATCCTGTCCTCCATGCATTCCGTGGTGCTTTCCTCCAGCGCCTTTGCCAATTCAGTCAGCATGTTCCGACCTGCGTTCTGCGTCTAGCAGGAAGACTGCACTGCCCCGAGGTCCGAGGTTATCCCGTTTCCGAGCTCCGCCATGTTCTCCATCTCGCCAATCATGGCCGGGATGTCGTAATCATCCATGCTTGTTTGCAGCGAATCCGACACGCTCCCGAGCTGGCTGAGTTTGCCCCTGATAGAGTCGATCGCGCTTTTTTGCCCCGGGCATCCGGCTTCCAATGTGGACAACGCAGTTCCAGCTTCATCGCTCAGGGTGGAGGCAGTTTCAGCGGAATTGTCCGCCAGGGCGTAAACCGCGTCTTCCAGGTCCTCGTTTACAATGTCGCTGCTGTCCACCAGGTATCCCATCAGGTCTGCATAGGTCGCATCAAGGTCGTCCACGCTTTCGGCACTCTGCACATCGTCTTTGTAGCTGGCCAAATCATCCTTGAGCCCGGCCACATCCTCAGCCAGCACATCCTTCGTGTCCGGATCAACCTGCCCGATGCCACTCACCTGGTCGTTGAGCGCATCCAGATCCGCAACCACATTATCTATGCCCGCGTTCAGTCTCTCACTGTAGGTGTCAAAATCATCCCCTGAAAGGTTCTCCGTCCCGAAAACCGAAACAAGGTCCGAGCTGGCGTTTATGCCCGAGGCGGCATCCGAATCGTTCTTCAGCTCCTTGGCCAGCCCTGCTATCAGTTCAATGCTGCCCGAAATGTTCACCGCCCCCGTGCCCCCAGTGGCATTCAGCGTGGCGTTTTCTTCCGGATTTAGCGTCCCATTAGTCACATTCTCAGTTACGTTCCCTTCCGGTGCAATGGTCGCGTTCGTGCCGTTTTCAACCGTCTGGTTGAAAGTCTGGTTCAACTGGTTCTGCGAGCCGTTGTCCGAAGCATTCGGCTGGATTAGCGGGGTTCCGTTCCCGTTCTGGGAAGGGTTGCCCGTGCAGCCGGCCAGCGCAACAAGCGCCACCAAAATCATTATCAGGAACTCGTTTTTCACAATACCACCCATGGATAAATTCGGGCCCGATGGGATTTGAACCCATGGCCTACACCTTTCTCATGAATATCCTTTCCATAAAAAGAAAAAGGATATGGTTAGGAGAGTGCCGCGCTATCCAAGCTGCGCTACGGGCCCCCGCGGAATAGATTTATGCCCGTAGGGTTTAAAAAATTCAGCGCTTCGGCATTTCATGGAACGTTTTTATTTATTCGCTCGGATTGATTCAGCGATGGTTATGCTTCCAGAAGGAAAACTGATACGGAGCGAAATGGTGCTCAGGGAGATGGCCCTTTCCGACGACGTCAAGCTCACCAGGAAATCCCTTGTGCGCTGGATAGCGCTCTCGCTCGGCCTGATTTCCCCGAACGAGAGCAGGACCATAATCCTGGACGTGCTTGAGGCGCTCATCAATCTGCGCATGCGCAGCATCCAGCCCACCACGAAGGAAATACTCGAGGAGCTCGCATCCATGGAGGTTGCCGCGGACGAGAAGTCAGTCTATTACCATCTTCTCCGCATGAAGGAATCCGGCCTCATAGGGAAAAGGGACGGAAAGCACTTCTTCGGAGACGGCGAGGAAGCCAGGCTTTCCCAGGTGATAAAAAGAATATACCAGAGCCGGTTCGACAAATCTTTCTCGTCAGTGGACCAGGCGCTGGACGCCCTGGAAGGGTACAAGCGCTGAGTTTGTGATTTTTAAGCGTTTCTTCGCAATATAATCCTGATAAAATGGTCGAGTTTTCCGGCTTTTACAAGCTTCCAATGGAAGAGAGAATCAGGCGCATAGCCGAGCACGCCAGGCTCAGCGACAGCGAAGTCTCGCTGCTCAGGGGCTCAGGCGCGCTCAGCCTTGAATCCGTTGATCGCATGGTCGAGAACGCCGTCGGGGCAGTACATCTTCCCCTGGGCCTCGGCCTGAACTTCATTATAAACGGAAAGGAATACGTGGTGCCCATGGCACTCGAGGAGCCGAGCGTGGTAGCCGCAGCGAGCCATGGCGCCAAGCTCTGCCTCCCGGAAGGATTCACAGCCAGCGCCGACGAGCCCATAATGACAGGCCAGATACAGCTGGTTGGTTTGAAGGATGCCCGTGGAGCAATATCAAGCGTGCTCGCGCACAGGGACGAGCTGGAAAAGACAGCTAAAAAACTCCTGCAAAGTATGGAATCCCGCGGCGGCGGCTTCAGGGGCATTTCCGCAAAGCAGTTCAGAACCCCCAGGGGCGCCATGGCGGTCTTTTATTTCGACGTGGATGTGAGGGACAGCATGGGCGCGAACACCCTCAACACCTTCCTGGAGGGCATTGCGCCCCGCGTTCAGGAATACGCGGGAGAGGGAAAAGTGCGCCTGCGCATACTCTCAAACCTCGCGACCAAGCGCATGGCGCGCGCGAAAGCGGTATGGAAAAAAGAGGTCATCGGGCCGGAAGCCGTGGAAGCCGTTCTTGATGCCTACGAGCTTGCATGCGCGGACGTTTACCGTGCCGCCACCCACAACAAGGGGATAATGAACGGCATAGACGCGCTGGCGCTCGCCACGGGCAACGACTGGCGCGCGGTGGAGGCCGGGGCCCACGCCTACGCTTCCCTGAAAGGCTACACCTCCCTCACCAGATACGGCAAGGATTCCTCGGGCAGCCTCGTGGGGGAAATCGAGCTTCCCATGGCGCTTGCCACGGTGGGCGGAAGCATAGGTTCCAATCCAATTGCCAAAATTTCGCTTAAAATACTCAATGCAGCAAGCGCCCGGGAGCTTTCCATGGTCGCGGCCTGCGTGGGCCTTGCGAACAACTTCGCGGCGCTCCGGGCATTGTGCGTGGAAGGCATACAGAAAGGCCACATGGAGCTCCAGGCGCGGAACCTGGCCATGCTTGCAGGCGCAAGTCCAACCGAGGCCGATGAAGTTGCATTGCAGCTCACCAAGGAAGGGGCATACAAGCTCGGGCGGGCAAAGGAGATATTAAAGACTATCCGGTCGAAAAAAAATTGATGAGGCTCATCCAAGGGGTATCGCTATGGCTTTTGACAGAAAATTGCTCTATGCCGCTCTGGTCGCGGTTGTTTCCATTGCACTTATCGCAGCCTTTTACAAGCCCGCATTTGCGGATGCGGATTACGGCGCGCTCCTAGGCTCCTCCATCCCCATGGAAACCATGGGCACCATCAACCTTCTGCTCCTTGCACTCCTTCCGCTGGCAATCTACCTAATTTGCGTCTATGCGCTTAAAGACGAGGAGTTCCATTCCATGCTCGCGGCCCTGCTTTTCGCGTTTTCAGGGGCAAGCACATCCGCGCTCTTCTCAATTTCCCCAGTGGCAGGGATTCTTCTGGACCAGTCCACCGACTTGGGCGCAGCAATCAAGCTGGGCGGCGCGCTCCTTCCCATAGGCCTGGTGGCGCTCCTAGGCTACAAAAAGGAGCCCATCCCTGCCCTGCTCGCGGCACTGGGAGTGCTCCTTATCCCGTTCGCGCCCGGATTTTCCGCAGTGCTCCTGGCACTGGCCGCGGCTTCGGGAATGAGAATCCTGGAGCACGAACCCTACGGGGACAAGGCCCTGGTGCTGGCGGTGCTCATATTCTCATTCCAGGGGTTCTATTCGAAAGACGCCCTTGCCGCCGTGGTGTCCGCGCTCTTTGTGGCAGCCCTGTTCTACGTTGCCATCTCCCTGCACAACGTCAAGCCCAGGGACGTGTACGCACTGGTGCTCCTCTTTCTGGCGTTCGAGGCGCTCACTTCCGTCTACCTGCTGAACCAGGCAAGGGCCCAGTCGCTTTCCCAGGATGAAATCGCGCTCTTCTCATCGCTGCGCGGCGCCCAGGGTTCCTACGGCGTGCTGGACTATCCCAAGGCCTTCCAATACTTCTCGGGCAAGCAATCCGTATTGCTGAATTCATCCCAGCTGCTCAAGAAGAACGCCTCGCTTCCGGGCTACGTGGTATACACCAAGCGCGCTTTCACCAAGGCCTACTCTTCCCAGCCCATACTCTTCTCTTTCTATGCCGTCGGCACCGACAATTCTGGAGGCCAGGTCGCGCTGTTTGCAAACAGCCGGTACGCGCTTTACATGCGCCTGAGCCAGTCCGAGATTGCCCCGGAGGACGCGCAGCTTTTGAACCTGCAGACCGGGGAAGGCTCCATAATCCCCTTCACGAAAATAAAGCAGCTTTCCCGGCTCCCCTACAACGATTCCAGCAACCTCATGGTGGACGTGCAGGACATAGGGGACACCACGCTCTACGGCCTGCTGTTCAATTCGGGTGCTTCGTTCGAAAAGAACGCAACGGTGATAAGGGTGCAATGATGCTTCAATACCTCGCGCTTTCCTTCCTGGCCTCGCTGGTTTTCTCATGGCTGGTGCTCTGGGCCATAATACCGCGCCTGAAAAAGATGGGCATGGTCGGGCACGATGTGAACAAGCCAGACCGGCCCGAAGTCGCGGAAATGGGCGGGATTGGAATAATGGCCGGCATGGCGCTTGGAATACTCATCTCTATTTTCTTCAACACCTTCCTGGGTTTCCAGTTCAACCTGGATTTCGTGCTCGCAGCACTCGTCTCCGTGTTCATAATAGCGCTCATAGGCTTCGCGGACGATTTGCTGGACATACCCCAGGCAGTGAAGGCGTTCCTTCCGCTGCTTGCCGCAGTGCCGCTCATAGCGCTCAAGGCCGCGGGCAGCACCGCAATGTACATACCGTTCATAGGGCCGGTGGACATGGGCATGCTCTATCTTTTCGTGGCCATACCGGTCGGCATAGCCGTTGCGTCAAATCTCACCAACATGCTTGCCGGCTTCAACGGCCTGGAAGCAGGGATGGGCGTGGTCGCGCTTATTGCAGCCAGCCTGGCGGCCTATTTCCTGGGAAGCAGCGACTCGCTGGTGGTTTACGTGCCCCTGGCGGGCGCGCTGCTGGGCTTCCTCGCATTCAATCGCTACCCAGCTAAAATATTTCCAGGGGATGTTGGGACGCTGCTGATTGGCGCAACCCTTGCGGCCGGAGCCATAATCGGGAATTTCGAAACTTTCGCCGCGCTCCTTCTCCTGCCCTATGTTGTGGATTTTTTCATCAAGGCCGCAAACAGGTTTCCCAGCTCCAAATGG